>NZ_CALJSP010000054.1:0-3481 GCF_937975875.1 Veillonella dispar
GTTGAGAACTTCTTCAACCTGAAACTGATGCGCCAGTTCATTGACCAAGAGAAGTGCGTACGTTGATTCCGCCTGCAGCAGCCATTGCTTTAACTATTTTAGTTGCCTATGGTGTATCTACGATTGATAATAGTTTGGTTGCGCCTATAGTTTTAGCAGCCTTTATATTAGGTCTAGTTTTGCCTTTAGTTGTATATGCTCATAACAAACAATCGTTGACGGCGGTTGGACCTCAACAAGGGGAATATAAATCCTTGTTAAGTGATACCATGGATAGCTTGGAGGATGTCATTAGCTACGGCAATGAACAGTTAGTATACGATCGTATTCAACATATGATGAGTACTGTGGATGCTAATAAAGGTATTATCGAGCGAGGCATGAACTTAGGCAATACGCTGTTCCTAGGTGGAGTCCAAATTACAGTTGTCATTGTAGCCATATTGGCAGCCAATGCGTTGACCGGAGCTTGGGCCAGTGTTATGGTAGCAGTTGCTGCTATTGGTACACAAGCTTGGTTTGAGGCCTTACAACCTATGATCGCTGCCGTTCATCATGGTGCTGAAAGTAAAGTGGCTACGAGTCGTCTCATAGCACTTGCAGATGAGCCAATTCCAGTAGTGGAACCAAACGCACCAAAACCATTTAATGCTAATCGAGAGATTACATTTTCTGATGTATCCTTTGGTTATGATGCGCATCGTCGTATTTATGAACATCTTAGATTAGACATTAAACAAGGTCAATCGATTGCTATTGTTGGCGCTAGTGGATCTGGTAAGACTACATTGTTTAATATGCTTGAGCGATTATATGACTACAGTGGCTCAATCCATGTTGGTGATGTAGAGTTAAAGGATATTTCTATCGATACATGGCGTAATGCTTTAGGGACGATAACGCAAGATACATATATTTTCCATGCGTCCTTTGAAGATAATATTCGACTAGCAAGACCGGATGCCTCAGAAGCTGATTTAGAGTATGCTATTGATCGTGCTTCGTTGCGCTCTGTAGTGGAACGCTTGCCAGATGGTATTCATACGATTGTTGGTAGTGGTGGTCATGGTCTAAGTGGTGGCGAACGACAACGGGTTGCTTTAGCTCGACTATTCTTGCGAAAACCTCAAGTTGTTTTGTTAGATGAACCATTAGAAGGTTTAGACCAAGTAACGAGGAAGGCTTTGCATCGTGATTTGATGGAATATGTACAGGATAAAACATGCTTATATATTACACATCAGTTAGAAGGATTAGAGCATATGGACCGTATCTTATTTATGGATAAAGGTCAAATTATAGAAGATGGAACTTACGAAGAATTAATTGCCCTTCGTGGTCACTTCTATGAATATTGTTATCTATCTATGGCAAGTATTCAATAAAAATAAATATCAATTAAATTATCTATTATAACTATTAACTTATAATAGGTTGAATATTAAACTACAGTAATAAAGCCCCTTTTGCTATGTAAAAGGGGCTTTATGTATGCCTATATTTAATAGTATATGTGGTAGTCTTTTATCGATAAATCATGCAATATATGGTATAATTTGTATATCAAAAGCTGTTTTTTACCCTTGGAGGGGTTATGACTAAGATCTTCACCAAAATACGAGCGTTGGTGGATGAAGCATTATCTGATCGTGATACAGCGGTGGATAAGGTGCCTACTATAGAAAAGGCTCCATTAGAACAAGACTTGTTCGACCACCGTTTACTATATATAGAAGAAGACACAGTCAATCGTATGTTACGGGCTGCTCTTCGCAATCATTGGCTCTTTTACGCGGTAACCTTTGAATTTGAGCCAAACAATCAAATATTCCTATCCATTATTACTAAATGGGGGAATGTGATCAATGTGGAATTCACCTTAGAGGATTTATGGTTTGATGATTACTCATCATCCTTTGCAATCCGTCTCGACACAAATAATATAGATACAGGTGGGTTTATTTTAAACTCTATCCTACACTTATTAGGTAACTGGTGCCTCAGTCTCTTTGGTATATTCTTTAATCCTATTGCACTAGGTGAGAAGGGATCTACTATGCGTTTTGAGAAAAAGGGGATTATCCAGTTCGATCTATTACCGAATACACAAGTAAAAAAATTCATACCTTTGCCTGAACGACATATCGGTAGTAATGGTCCTGTTCTATTGGGGAATCCTCGTACTAGCCAATCTGTTTTACAGTTAGATTACTATGCGTTCCACGATCCAGTAGATACATTCACTGTACCAGATGTACCAACCCGTACTAGCTGGCTTCGTTCTATCGACATTGCGGCCGTTCTCTTGTTGCCAATCGGCGTGTGGATTACCTTTATTATCTTGCATCACTACTTGCCTACAGAAACTTTAGAATTCTCATTCTCTACATATTTCTTGATTTCTTTAGGGATTTTTATTATATCCTTCTTGGTTATGAATATTCCGAGATATTTGTACATGTACTTTGATTCTCGTAAACAGTGGCAAAGTGCATTTGTGCATAATAACATCAAGATACAAATGCGTAAGTTACACCGTCGCATCTTCATGCAACAGGCTACACTTACATCTGATTGTGATGAAGATACGGCTAATGAAAGTCAAGAGCGAATTAAACATTTATTATTACAAATTCGTGATAAGCGGTTCCTTGCAAATCGACTTAAAATTGCTGACGATGATAGAATGCGTAAGCAAAAGGTTAAGTTTATTATCGCCTATATCGGTTGTACATTGATTGAGTTAATGTTACTCATGAATTATTAGGCATTGATTACTAAATGACTGAAATAACTGAATAGTCTATGGTAAAGAAAAAACGTATCTCTTTCTAGAGATACGTTTTTTCTTTATGTAGTGGGACATGTTATGAGTTAACGCTTTTTACGACGTTTGCGAACGGTTTTTCTAATTTCTCGTTCTGTTTCTGATTTAGGTTGTTGCATTGACTCATAAGTTGGTCTATTCACAGGCATAAATGGAGGATTCCCATATTGATTTGGTTCCGGTTGTCCCGGTAAAACCCAAAAGAGGAAGCCTATGAGCCATACGAAAAGTTCAAGCAAGTAATTGAATGGCGATACAGCAGAATAGGTATTGATAAAAATGATGATTACCGACCATAGAATCCCTGCCCAAGCATTAAAGCCGATATCATGAATACGACGGCCAAATAAGATGCAGGATAATGGGAATAAGGATGCTAATAAAATCCATATAACAACCCTTGTAAACCAATAGGCAGGTAAAGAAACAACAAAGTCCAAGAATAGATCATCAATGTAGTGAACGATGTGGAATAAAATCATTAAAACAATGAAGCATATGATAAATTGTAGTCGATTTAACCGTCCCGTTAGATTAAAAATCGATAATCCCATACGTCGACCTTGGAATGCAATGAGCAAACCGACAGTACATATGAGTAGTGTTCGTAATACAACATAGAGTAAATCCATAAGTTCCCCTTTATTTATATCT
>NZ_CALJSP010000055.1:0-18629 GCF_937975875.1 Veillonella dispar
AGCCAATTAAAGAGATAACGTTGCATTGATAATACATTGTATTACATAGGGAGGTTTTAGTCTATTCCTTAAACTTGCAAATAATACTATTTTAATAAAATTTTATATTTTTGGAATTAGGCATACAAAAAAGGCACACCACCCTTCTCTCGTCTCTCAGCGGCATGCCTTTTTATGTATATAGTTACTCTCGAACTATATCGTATGTCAGTCTGGCTAACTCTCTCTAAGTCCCTTTAACGACACGCCAGTATGTCACCTTTAATATACAATTATAAAATAACTTTGTCAATATTTTAGAAAAATTTTATCTTTTCATTTTACTAATAAATACTTGCAAAAGATTTATATAAATTGTATTATTAATAAATTTTATGACATAAACGCTTATTTTCGTACCATAAATCATTTACATAAATCGTCTATAAATGGTAGTATTAGCAGTGCACTAGAATTTGGTTATTATGAAAGAAAGGTAATTACTATGTTTTCATTTCTACAACCAAAAGAGGCAAAACCATCGGTTCCACAGAATATGATTATGAATCTATATTATAAATATAGATTTCAATCTTTAGCCGGTGTATTTATTGGTTACGCAGCGTACTATATTGTTCGTAACAACTTTGCCTTATCAACTCATTTTTTATCAGATATCTTACACATGAGCAAAACGGAAATCGGTTTGCTATCTAGTGGTATGCTTATCGCCTACGGTCTAAGTAAAGGCTTCATGAGTAGTCTTGCTGACAAAGCAAGCCCTGCAAAATTTATGGCTTTCGGTCTTATTTGTTGTGCAATTATCAATATTTTCATGAGCTTTGCCGACAGCCTCGCCTTCTTCTTAGTATTAGTAGTTCTTAATGGTTTCTTCCAAGGCTTTGGTGTAGGTCCATCCTTCATCACACTTGCCAAATGGTATCCAAAACAGGAACGTGGTCGCTTTGGGGCAATTTGGAATATCTCCCATAATCTTGGTGGTGGTATCGTAGCACCAATCGTAGCTGCTGCATTATACTTCACTACTACAGATCACTGGCAATTAGGTAGTTATGGTATCCCTGCAATTATCGCGATTATCGTAGCTATTATTATTTGCTTCTTGATCAAAGAAAGTCCTGAACGAGAAGGTTTACCACCAACTAGCGAAATCATTGCCGATACATCTCATAAAACACATAGAAGTGCAGAAGCACCTCACCTAAGCACAAGACAAATCTTTGTACAATATGTATTAAAAAATAAAAATGCTTGGTATGTGTCTCTAGTTGATACATTCGTTTATATGATTCGTTTCGGTATGCTTACATGGTTGCCTATTTACTTATTACAAGTGAAAGGCTTCTCTAAAGCTGAAATGTCCATCGCCTTCTTATTCTTCGAATGGGCAGCAATTCCTTCTACAATTTTTGCTGGTTATATTTCCGATAAATTCTTTAAAGGTTATCGCATGCCTCCAGCAATCATTGCAGTAAGTATTATCTTCTTCTGTATCTTTGGCTATTGGCAAAGTGAATCCCTCTTATGGGTTACATTCTTTGCTGCTGTTGTAGGTTGCCTAATCTACATTCCTCAATTCTTAGCCTCTGTACAAACTATGGATATCGTACCTCCATTCGCTGTAGGCTCTGCTGTTGGTCTTCGTGGCTTTATGAGTTACATCGTAGGTGCCAACCTTGGTACAACACTATTTGGTGTTTTAGCAGATAAATTCGGTTGGAATGCAGGTTTCTATCTCCTAATGGCAGCATGTATTCTTTGCGTTACATTCTGTGTACTTGCCCACTTTGGTGCAAAAGAATTAGATGCTAAAGAAGCAGAACTTGAACAACTCCAAACAGCTGAAGCTAACAGCTAACAACTAAATTCTAGAGCAAATAAAAAGGTAGTAACAAGAAATTGTTACTACCTTTTATTATTTAATAAGTTCGCCAAGAACCAAATTATGGGCCCTATGAATCTCATTTTCTTAATGGTATCCATTTTATCTAGAATGGGCTTAGGTATCTCTACATCGCTTTCAAGAGACACATATTCCTTATCAACATAAACGCCTTTTGAATACTCAGTCGTATGTACCCCTTTTTCAACAATAAATGTATGAGTGCCATTAGCATCTTCATACTCTTCATAACGAACTACATCCGCAAAATCTATATCTATATCCCCTCTTGTACCTATAACCATCTGATAACCACGATGTACTACGTTCATGTCAGATGGTATCGCTTTACTGCACAACTTTGTAAACTGATATGCGCCACGTTTTTTATTCCACCGGATCCAAAACTCAGCATTATTCTTATGCTTAACCAGCTTATACTTACACCAAATTCTCCTACGAGTATCAATGTAACGAATTTTGCCTAGGATTGTATATAAATCATTTCGAATTCGCAATGTATCGCCGTACTTAAATTTCATAAAATTCTCTCATACTAAAATCAATATATTATTAATTACTATGATTGTACATATAATATGAAATTCTGCCTAGATGGATATAGCAAAAAAGGTAGCAACATATATGTTGCTACCTTTTATTGTTTTATAATCAACCTTGTTGGCAGAAATATATTATGTAGTTTTTATCTGGACTAACTGCAGCACCTAGAGAATATGGATGATTCCGACTTCCGCCAAAATCAAATACATACAATACATAATTGTCTGGTATTTCTATGGAATCTTCATTATATGACAATCTATGCAAATATTGTTTTTGAAGCTTTCGATTTTCTTTTTCACTATAAATTGGATACACTTTATCTTTGAAACGCTTATTTCCATAATCAGGTTTAGGCTTTAATGCATCTCGATCGTCTTGTATTCGTTTACGAGTTTCAAAATACCTCTTATACTTTGCACTATTGTCTTCATCTGGAATCTGTACCTTATTGAATTCTGCTAGTACTTGATTTTCCAACTCATATATTTCATCTACAGATTTATCAATTGGATTATCTTGTCGTTCTTGTATAAATTTACCCATCGGCACAGTTGTATTTTTTACAGTCAGTATCGATCTTGGAATTAATGCATATAGAGAATCTGCATAAGCCATATTCGAATCGATATATCGTTTAACATACACATTGGATATATCAGCTTTTAAAACAACTACTTTAGAATTTGAAAGCGCTTCATCAATATATGTCTTTAATTGTTCCGGTGTGCCTCCAAATGCAAATTGTACATAAGCCCTACCTTGTAAAAAGCCTGGATTACTATGCATATGAATATTTTTTGCAAAGCCTGGTATTTTCTTTGGAAATCCAGATACGGTAGAAAGTTGTTTATAATCCTTCGGATTATTGATAGGATACTGAATCAATTCTATCGGTTTAAAAAATTCTTCCAAAGATTCTTTAATTTCAGCTTTAGATCTAGCCGTAAATAGATCATGCCCTTTTCCCTTATTTTTATCTAAATATTCTCGAATTTCCCTTTCATTTGCTGCATCCCGATCGGCACGAGTTCGATAATCTTTAGTATTAACGGGATTCGTTAGCTTAATTTCCCCTTTACCATTCTTTTTCATATATGGGCTCACAATGCGTAAAGGTTTTTCTCGACCACCAATAAAATAGCCTTCATTACGTGTTGATTCAGTATTATAGTGTTTAATTTCTTTTAGTGCTGTTTCATCCTTATCATTATAAAGTGGATCAAACGTTTTATATTCACTTCCAAAATCAGGTTTTTCTGATATTTTTAATCGTTGAGAAGCGTACTCCTTCTCCATCCGCTCTAATATAATTTCATCGCCCATTGAAAGTGCCTTCGTATCTATCGATTTATCTTTTATAACAGCTTTAAAAGCCCCAGGAATAATCTCAACAAACTCTAATTTCACAGGAGCTTTAGTTTGTACAGGCTGATTTGACTTTGCATTATTTTTCAGTTCAGCACTGGTATTGGGGTTTATCTCATCCACTGTTGCCGCTAAACTAAACTGACTAGATAATGCTAGCGAAAGCATCATCAGCACAAAATATTTCTTATTCATTTCTCTCTCCTATATACATCTACAACTTTTAATGTTATAGCAAAAAGGACCTACAGTAATCTGTAGGTCCTTATATATTTTGGTGCGGATTGAGGGTTTATACTCAATAATCCGCACCATTACTACATTATCCAAAGCCTACATTTCAAAAAGGGGCAAATAAGGGGCAAGCGTTATTTCTCTTTTCCGTATAGCCGTTCCATGCCTTGACGTGTTACAAGCCAATTCTTACCAGATTTTCTAGCTTCATCATCGGTAAATTGTTTATTTGCATACCTCTTTAAGCAGCATTGCTTGATAGAATCAGCTGGTACATTCCATCTTTCACCAGCCTCTTGTGTAGTCATTACATCAGCTAATTTCATTATAATACTCCCAATATAACTAATAGATTGTAAACGGATAATATAAGAGCAATAATACTAATTATTAAAGTTAATCTTGAAATCATATATTTCCCATTGATATAATGGTTAGGAAGAGTGGGGCTCTTTCGAGCCCCTGTGGTTACTCCTTATTAATCGCCGTTATCACCGCAGTTGCTAGTTGGATGATAGCTATTACTAAGGGTAGCCACTTTTTTATTTTCTTCCTTTTCAATGGTTTCACCTCCTTCCCTATGTCTACATTATAACACGTTTTCGTGTTATATACAATAGTTTTTTTATTATTTTTACAAACAAAAATAGAGCCTACCAACATAGATTTAATCTAGGTTAGTAGGCTCTTTTATTTATAGTTGCGTGTATCCACCATTACACGCTATGGAGATGTATGGATCACTTCCTTAATGTTTGAACGCTACCCCTATAATTGCGCCACCACTTAACACTTGTGATATATTTCGTTGCATCCGCAAGCGTTTAATGGTTTTCTTGTCGTTCTCTATTTGCCCTTTCAATTCGGTCAAAGAGTTCTGCATTTCGTTTAAGGTAACTTCTTGCTTCATTGATTGAAGCTTGGCTTGCATCAATTCGTTTTCCAATTTGTTGATTGTATTGTGTGCTTCGGTCAACTCGGTCTTTTGCTTCATGACTAAGCTCTGAGCTTCGGTCAATGGAAGACTGGATGCTTCGATTGAGCTCAAGGCTTTCTCGTTGTTTTCCTTGAGCTCGTTCCACTGCGTTAATGGTACGCTGATAGTCGCTTCCGTTTGGCTGGTAGAGGATATATCCTGCGCAAAGGATGAAGATGATGCCAATACAACCGATAATAACATAGCGGTAAGTAGAGTTATTAAATAATACTTTGATTTTGTCATGCATTATTGCCCTCCTGCGTAGTCAGTAATTCCCCTAGCGATAGCACGAACGATAGTGTCTAAATCATTAGTTAACATATCATGGTCTTCTTCGTTATCAATAAATGCCATTTCAACTAATACAGCTGTTGCATCTGTACCATTTAGCACCCAAAGGTCATCACGTTTTTTAACACCACGATCAACTGTATTAATGCTTCTGATGATTTGGCTTTGAATGTCATTTGCTAGTCGTTGCCCATTAAAGGACTTGTACAAAGTTTCTGTACCTCGAGCTTGCGTGTTGAATGCATTACAGTGTAGAGATACAAAGATATCAGCTCCCCAAGAATCAGATTCAGCGCATACAAGGCCTAAATCATCATCTTGAAGAGTACGCACTTCACATCCTGCGGTTTCAAGATAGCGTGCTAACATCTTGCCTGCATCACGTGCTACATCACATTCACGAGTGCCATACACAGGATTGACTGCACCACTGTCTAAGTTAATATCATGTCCTGGATTAATAAATACTTTCATCGTTTATCCTCCTCTTCTAATTTATCAGGAATACCATTGTTATTTCGGTCTAACCAAAGACCCAAGAACCCTACAATAGCCATTAAGACACTAGGTATGAATATGTGGTCAATAATATTGATGCCTACGTTAATCAACTTATTAGCTTCGTCTGATACATAACCACTAATAAAAGCCATGATATATTGAGTAATCACCAATAAAATAGGTACTAGCATAACTAATACTAGTACCCTTGTCGCTAATACACCTGTAGGGTGGATATTAGCCACCCTTACAGATTGATATGATCTTTTAACTGTATTGATGAGATTTGGCGGTATGTTCATGTAGCTCCTCCTTAATATCATCAACACGAGATTCAATGCTATCCACACGTGAAGTTAATTTCACATGCTCTGTGTATGCCTTTGTACGTTGCTCACGAGATAACTTAATTTCTTCCTTTAGGTCTTTTAACGTTTCAATTAAACTACCCATTTTCTCTTGAATCATTAAATTATCTTGCAGTCTTTGCAAATCTAATTTTTCAAGCAGCGGAATAATCAGTAATCTATATCCTGCTCCTGCTACAACCCCTACGATGGTAAGCGTTGTTAAAATGTCGTTCAACTCGAACTGCCAATTCCACATTCTTCTTTTATGCCTTTCTCCAATAACCTATAATATCAATAATATACCGAGTGTTCGCCGGTACACCCCAGCCCTTAATTATACGGCTGTTTCGTTCAACATAAATACTATTGTTATTTATATCAACGCTTCGTTCTATTAGCCTTACTGCAACTGGTGCATTCGGTGGGAGCGATGCGACCATATTGCCATTACCGGAAGGGGTTTTCAATTTAAAATCAAAATGCAAGTATCCCCAGCCTGTTAATGGGTCGAATGCTAAGTAACCTCTATCAGCACCAGGATTACTGGCTATAGCGTTTCCCCAAACAACTTCATATATTTCTACTGGTTGCGAAGTTACTTGTCCACCACCACTTCCAGGGTCTCCTTTGGGCCCTCTTAATGCCAGTAATTGTTCCGGTGTAAAATCAGAATATTTGAACGGCTCGCCTTTAGGTCCTTTTAGTGCGTTGAGTTGCTCTTGCGTAAAGTCGCTATATCTAAACGGCTCTCCTTTAGGGCCTTGTGGCCCTCTTAATTTTTCAAGCTGTTCTGTAGTAAGTTGTACATTAGATGCTGAAGTATACTGATTAATTTCAGATTTTTTAACATAGTTATCTAATTCAGTCTTTTTGCTATATTTGGTTTCAGCATCGGTTTTTCGTAAATAACTAGTTAACTCTGTTTTGTATGCATACTTGGGGTCGCCTAACATTGTTAGATAGCTCATTAAATCGGCTTTCTTTAAATAAAGATTATCAGCATCTGTCTTTGTTGTATATCCACTAAGGTCTATATTAGCACCAGTACCAGGAGGGCCTGGTTCACCTTTATCTCCTTTAGGGCCTTTAAGTAATGCTAATTGCTCAGCAGTAAAATCGGAATATTTGAACGGTTCACCTTTTGGGCCAGGTGGTCCAGGAATTCCTTGTTCACCTTTAGTTCCGTCTCTTCCTGGTGGCCCAGGAGGACCTTGCAAGCCTTGTTCACCTTTTGCTCCGTTAACTCCGTCCTTACCAGGAGGTCCTGGTGGCCCTTGAATACCTCGCTCGCCATTTACACCATCAACTCCATTTTTACCAGGTTCGCCTGGAGGTCCAGGAGGCCCAGGAGGCCCTTGCTGTCCTGGTTCACCCTTCGGCCCTTGCAATTTAATAATTTGGGTATTATCTTTGACAATGATTTTATCATCATCATTAGACTTTATATGAATATATTCATCACTCATATTATTTCCCCCTATTGCTAACGCCTTCACATATTGTGATTTCACCTTTTATTAAACATTTGATAGGCTTATTACCACTCCACAAAAACAAATCCCAGTAGTGCTTACCACGGCTTAATGTATCTGTGTCCAAAGATAAAATGATTTTGCACAGCTCATCATTTTCTAACCCATCTTGAGATACAGATATATCAAACTTTGCCTTGTACTCCTCATCTGTTGGATATTTTCTAACACATGCAAATAGGCTTTCACTATCTACCATATTGGTATAACCAACATTTAGAGTAATTGTTTCTCCTTTAATCACATTAAAGTTGTGTAGGACCGGTAGTTTCATCTTCACGCACCTCGTCCAATTCCATTAAGTCATTATGGATGCATCCTTCTGTTGGGCATGTTCCATCCTCATTTAATGTTTCATAGCACCATTCACAGAACTTCATTACAGGAATATCACTTTTAATTTCAAATGTTTCCATTATTTCACCGCCTTAATTTTTAATACCATTTCTTGATTCAGTTTCTTAAACTGATCTTGCAAGTCGGTAATATCGCCATTAATCAAGCGACGTCTTAATAACATTTGTTCTAACGTTTCAAAACGCCCATTGTAATAATTTCTAATTTCAGCGATTTTTTCCGCCTTTGTTGGCTCTTTTGCTTGCGGTTCAACGAACTTGCCGTCTACATAGAATTTGCCTTTCATAAACTCGTCAAGCATGTTGTCACCGTTTTCGGAGTAAATGTAATCGGCAGCATCTGGCCATTGTTCTTTTGCAGTTGTTAACAACTGTTCTTTTGTTACTGTGTTATCCACAATGGACGTAATTCTCTCGCCCATCTCATTTAAAATAAATATATATTGATTCATAGTAATATCCTTTCGGAGGTTAAATTATGCGCCGTCACCTTGTTATATTAAAACGTATGCAACGCAATATCATTACATTAAGGCAACTATTTAACGAGTGGTTGCCGATTCACTCACGGTCTGTTTCTAAGAGTGCTATTAAGTCTTATCACATTGCTTTTAAACACATATCCAACATAGCGGATATGCCTATCACGGATATTCATTTTCAGCACCTCCAAAATGTGATTAATTCCATGCACGTAAAAGGACTTTCCTACTCATCATGTAAGAAAGTCCGTACATTACTTAATCAATTATTTAATTACGCTATTATACAAGATTATCCTATCACTAATTACGCCTTACACTTAAATCTAGGCCCCAATGTGCCAACAATTAGAAGAAGAGTATTCACTCGCCAACAAATCAACAAATTATGGGCGATAGATACATCTTATTCTCGCATGATTTTAATACTGCTCTACACAGGGCTCCGCATAAGTGAGCTACTTAATTTACGTAGGCAGGATATCAATAGACGATCATCATACCTTATTGTGAGACACGCTAAAACAAAAGCCGGTGAAGGTCGTATTATTCCCATTCATCACCGCATCATGCCTATAATAGAGCAACTACATACTAGAGATTACCTATTCACTATCAGCTACACATCATTCCGTAAGCATTTCCAGAATATTATGAAGTATCTTAACTGCAAGCACACTATCCACGATACTAGGCACACATTCGCAAGTTTACTTGATGCGGTTGCATCACCTAACGCATTACGTTCCTTACTAGGTCACAAACAAGGCGATATTACCACTAGGGTATACACGCATAAAACTATTCGTGAACTGCGTAAAACCATAGAATTATTAAAATAACTCCCCAGTGGGGATTAACTTGGTTCTTAAATCAAAATACATATTGTGATATAACATTGCCTATTACGTGTAAGGTGTTAGTTGCATTGTGCACCGATGACTCCGCAAGTACAACCACAAGAGGGGATGAGTTTTATGTGTCTTGGAACAGTGGCTTCTCAAATAATAATAGAGCTTCTATACGCTTTTTAACTAACCGAGGAAATGCAGGTAACTTTACCTGGATGTGTGTAGGAATTAGCTAATTACCTAATTACCTACTACAATGGACCTCCCCCCAGGCCGTCGTTCTATAGTCACTTATTAAACTCTCTCCAGTGGGGAGTTGGTGGTCAAGATAATGTCGTAAAAACAGAAGTAACATTCCCTATTAGATTCACAAGATTATTCATGGCAAATGCGATTGATGCATATTGGAGTGGGTCAGATACACCAAGATATTTTGCAAACTCTGTAAGCGAAAGCAACAATACAAAAGCTGTATTTGTGGCGAGTGATAGATATGCTGCATCCTATTACTGGTTCGCACTAGGGATTATTTAATTACCTACCGCAATATATCTGCCCCATGCCGTCGTTTTATTACCTGAGTCTAGCGCCGCTTGAGAGAATATTTTAAAGCTGGATCTAGTGTATTCTCTAAAAGAGTGAACTTGGTTATCTCTGTTGTTACCATTCACGTCATTACCAACTACTACGTAACACGCATTATCAAAGGAAACGGGGAATGAGAATGTATTTCCTATCGGCACATTATTAAAAGCTCCCCACTGGATAGTGAAACCATTAGCAAACTTTACGAAACCAGCATTTGCATCAAGTTTAGACGCTACTATAGCACCTTGGCCTAATAGGCTTTTAAGTATACCTAAGTTAAGCACTTTATTAATATCGCTATCGTTATAATTAGAAGTAATAAAGTCAATAATTTCTTGCGAGTTATCACCTTTTGTTACTTGTAAACCTTGATTATGTTTTGCAAGCGCCTTTGTATATTGATTAGAACTAACATCCAGCTTTTTATTAAATGCATCTCTATGTCCATTTATATCTACATTATGAGCTTTAATAGATTCATCTAGTTGTTCCCCAGTAACAGCCGTTGATAAATCAACAAGTCCCTTTACATTAGGATTGTCTCCTACCCCTAAAGCAACTAATAGGCGTTGCATTGGAATTGCATTTGTTTTATCTGGAATATAAGAGGTTAATCCACTAGCGTTAGAATATCCAATCAGCTTTTCTTGCCCACTGTCACCGGTCTTTCCATATATACCAACTTCTCTCCAATAAAACCCTGTTTCAACTTTTTTATTATCAAAGTTAAATTGTAACTGCATTTGCCCATTTGTTACTTCTTTGATATTACTTAATCCAATTTCTAATTTAGGATTAACAAGAGATGTTAAGCTATCAATACTTTTTGTTAATTGTCCATCTCCTATTACTGCCTTTGTAATGATCAATCTATCATCAGCTCTCCCTGTTGCTGATTTTAAAATCATTTTATTTCCTTGTATGGTTAAACTAAGTCCCGGAAACTGTGCCATATTATCCTCCTATTTCAATTACTTCTTCATAACCAATTGCACTTCCATAATATAGATTGTGCTCGATTTCAATATCGCTTAACAATTTACTCATACTAATTTTTGTTTCTTCTTCTGCCACAACTAGCCCTGAAATAATCAATTTTTGTTCAAGTAATTGTTCTTCCCAAACTTCATAACCAATATGTGCTGGCTTAAACTCCTCAATGGTTTGCTGTAAACCATTGATATCTTCACACATGTCTTTTGTAAACTTTAATTCCATAGTATAGCTTTCATTCTTTGGAATTATTACTGTAGACTCATCTGATACAAAGTTATTGGCCAAGGCTTCTAGAAACTCTTTAGTGCTACTATCAGTATTATTTAACTTTGCAATTACACGGCTTCGTCTATTTTGTAAGCTATCACTTCTAGCACTTATTCCAACAAACTCTTCCCATTTCGATAATGCATAAGTTGCAGATTGAATATTATCTTGTTTTAATAGTTCAATTAACAATAATCTAATACGTTCATGCTCTCTACTATCTGCATCACTTATTGTTTTAAACTCTAAATCTTTTGCAATAAAAAGAGGCAGATACGTAAGTATATCTACCTCTTTCCATCTAATAAAATCACTCATGCACGATCACCTCTTTAATTGTTGGTAATTGTTCATTTGTAATGTCAATATTAGTAATCCCTTTATTTACTTTTAAGTCACGATAGTCTAATACCCCTGTTTCTTTATTAGCTAAAATAGCTTTACCAATATTAGCATAAGATACATATGTGCCATTAAAAATTTGCTTTTTAAACTCCTCATTTAATACCTTTTTAACAGCCTCTATATCTGCTTCCCCCTTTGTCACTGTTAGTTCGATATTGATATCAAATATTGTTGGTGTTACTACAGTAACAGTTGCCCCAATTGGTGCGTTTTCAGCAATTACAGCCTTAACTTTTTCAATTAATTCTGTACTAGCACTTTCACGTTCATTATTGATAATAATAACCTTAACTGTTCCCGGACCATTCCATAATGGAATTACTTTAACTAAAAAAACACCATTAACTAATCGAGCCCACTGTTCATAATGATATACATTGCCACTGGTTGCAGGCTTTCTAACTTTTAATAGGAGCCTATCTAAAAGTTCTGCATCAGTCTCTTCATCATATCCATCATAAGCAGCCGCTTCATTTGTAACTGTACTAACACCATATATCCCCCCAACTATTTCTGTGATTGTATTTGCCCCTACATTCAAAGATTTCCCAAGTTGTTCAGATAATGCCAATACTTTAGCACTTCCAGTATCGCCTAGATTAACCTCCTTAGAAGTTCTAAATGTTTCATCATTATCTGTACTGAATAAACTTCCTTTAGGTATGATCGTATTAGCGGTACCTGTTATGGTTAATATTACATTAGCTTGTGTTGCTTCCTTTCTAAATACCCCATGAGCTTCCGCATGACGTGTCAAATATTCTCCCCATGCAGTTTGCGGAAATGCCGCATCAAGTATTAACTGCATTTCTGCATATGATTTTTCAAACTCTACTGCATTTGAGCTTAATGTATCAAATACAAATGTACCTTCATGTGTACTCAATCCCTCTTTATCTATTTTTTTGAAATCTGCTAGTAGCCGTCCTAGCACATCTTGCTTACTTTGTGGTTCTAGCATTATACTTCAACTCCTATCGTATTTTGTCCATAAATTGTTTGTAACTCTATTTGTAGTGTAATTATTTTATGTTCTTGAATTACATTTACAGCATCTACATTTATAATATATGGATTAACTAATAACGCATCCTTTACATATTCAAATAAATCATATTGGCTAGGCGTATCATTAGGCTTTTTCCCAACAAATTGTTCAAACTCAATACCATAATCATCATAATATGCTCTATAACGGTAGCGCTCTACTCTTAATGTTTTCCATACCCATACTTTTATTGCATCATTTCCTGTCACATATTTATGATTACCATTTCTATCATATTGATAGGTATCTCGTTGAAAGTCCCAAGCTAGCTCTTTGCATAGTGGCAGATTTTTATTTACGTCAATGCTACTTGGTGTATTCCCTTTCATAAATGGATTACTCATTGCCGTCTAACCTCCTACATTTTCCATATACAAAGTACTGTTCTGCTGTACTTTCATCATCACCTACTATCGGAATTAACATTACTTTATCGCCTATATGCCATGTATCAGTCATGATTCTTGTCTTTGTGTAATCATTATGAATTTCATGAGTATGGCTAGAAAACTCAGCATATCCCCCACCACCTGCTCTTGGTTGTGTTTCTGAAATGATATGTCCTTTAGATTCTCTATAATGCCCTTGTAACCAATATTCATCAACCCACAAAAAATTACTGTTTAATTCCATTCCATTGAACGATACAACTAGATTGGGAGGTGGTGATACTATCGTACCAATTCCCGGCATTGCTTGCTTGCCTGCGTTTCCGCCCACATTGCTCATGATGCCTAATATTCCTGCATAAGGATCATTATTTTTCTTCGGCACTTTCACCCTCTCCTTCCTCTGGTTCTCTAATGTACTCTAAATTCAACTCCATTGTATGTGTATTATTCTCAAAGGTATGAGTATCAGATTTAATGAAGAATACTCCTTTTAGTTGTTCTTCTTCAATTACTACAGAATACCCAGATATGCACTGCATATTACCTATTGCAGAAATACTTGATTCCATTTTAATTCCTTTGATTTTTGCTTTAGCTTTTGCCGCATTATCAACAGGGAACTTGGGTTTCTTAGGTGTACTTATAGTGCTAGGCTTTTTCTTTTTAGTAGCTTTCTTTTCCTTTGGTTCTGGCTGATTTTTGTAAATATCTTGGAATATACCATACTTTTTAATTAATTCATCTTCATTATCTATCCGAATCACATTACCTACAGCATCAACAGTTTTTACTCTGTTTACCATTTCCTCAATTGATTCAGAATGTGATGAGCTTATCACATCGTATGTATCCCTAGCTATATACTCCTCAATGACTGTTCCTTTTTCTACTAAATTAATTCCGTCCGCTAGTAATATAGCTGTGTAATCTTTTTGAATATCTGCCTTTGTTTTTTCAAACAACATTTGAAAAACTTCTGTACATGTTTTTTTATCTGCTACAAAATTTACTACTGTAGGTATTTCTGGCAAATTTCCAACAGATACTTCAACTTCTGCGCATACACGCTTGAAAGCATCAACTACATTTGTGGCATTAAAAACTAAACTTACTTTCGACTTTGCAAGGTATATCATTCCATCGTAGCAAGTAATATCATAGGTGTTATCATTAGTATTCCTTTTTCTAAAGAATACACGCCCAGTAAATATCTTTGCATTATCTACTGTCACTTCAATACGATCACCTAAATCAATTAAATAATTTGGAAATGATATATCTTTAGGATTATAGGCATATGAAAACTCTAATTTTCTAGCAGCTTCTTCTCTATCACCGCTCCATGTGAACTTAGAAATAAGATGTGTAATATCTACTCTTTCATCCTTTTCATTAATATGTTCTATTAGTGTAATCATAGTGGCCACTCCTTACCATTCATTTTTAATGACCGCTTAGATACTTGTAAAACTGCACCAATTGGACTTTTACCAGCTTTAACCATCATCTTATACATGTTTAATGCCTTTTTGCCTTGTTCCGCTATTGGCATTATTTTTGATACTGCCTTATTAGCTGTATCCATAAAATGTTCTTGTGGATATGCTGTTACTGCTTGCTCTTCTGGAGCTTCTGCGATTCTACTATGTAAGCCTGTAGTATCATTTTTTATCTCTGATGTTGGTTTTATGTATCTATATTCCTTGAGTGTCATCTCATAATACACATCACTTGTACCATCATGCTCATCATGATTAAATGACTCAATTGTACAGTACATAGAAATCGATGTATTTGAAATTGAAATCTTACATGGCTTTCCACTTGTAGCAAATCCATCAATTTTTCTTACTAGATTATAAGGATTAGTTTCATTTGTTTCTGACCACTCATATTTTTGTGCAGGGAAAAAGCCTTCAAATGATAATGTCTGAAGGCCTCTTTTCCCTAACATATTAATTTCACCAATAGCATTAATATTTAAAGTACTATTGTTATATGTTCGCCCCACCTTAAATGAAGCTGGTGTTACTGGCAGTATAATATTTTGCCCTGCACAGGATAATGTAAATTTACATCCCTGTGGTATGCCTTTACCTCCAAAGAAGCTCATAATTGCATCAAAAAATGACATTATACTGCTCCCTCCATTCTATTAATAGAACGTTTTTGTAATTGGTAATGAATTTGTTCTGCAATTTCGAATGTTAATTCTTCTACAGATTTTCCATCATTACAAACATTAAGATTAGCTATATTTACATTAATGCTATTACCAGATGAACTACGTTTCCCTTGATTATATGCAGAATTTAATGATTGTGCATGAGGTATTACTTGTGCGCCACTTGGTAGATTTACTATTTCAGCCCCACGATCATGAATCATGGCAGGTCCACCTTTCCAGTTATCAGTACCAGAATATAGTAAAGGGATATTTAATGGTCCAAAGTGTGAACCACCAACACCCGGTACCCAGTCTGGAATGTCTACTGAAATGCCATTGACCGCCGAAATCAAACTATTAATTGATGCTTTAATACCTGCAATAACTCCATCAAATATACTTTGAATTGGCATTACAATCCCCTCAAAGATTTGAACGATACCATTCCATGCCATACTCCAATTCCCTGTAAATACGCCTACAAGAAAGTCTGTAATACCACTTAATACAGTTGTAATTCCATTTACAACACCTTCAACTACAGTTAATGCAAATGTTAGTATCCCTGTAATTCCTGCAATAGCTACATTAAACCCTACTACTAATGCCCCTAATGCTACTGCAAGCGGTCCACCAATCAATACTTTAGCTACCTTACTTACAACAGTAAAAATAATATTGAGAAAAGGTGACATTAGTTGATAAATCCTACCAAATGATGTAGCCACTTGACTAATTAGTTTTCCAAAAGCATCAGCTACTTTCGATACTATTGGCTGTAAAGCTGTAACAATTCGGCTAACTGCACCTTTTATGATGCCCACAAAGCCTATAAAGGATTGTCCTATACCTTCTAATACTGGTTTTACCTTATCAAAGTTTTTATAAATTGCTAGACCTAATAAAGCAATTACACCTATCGCAATCCCTACAGGTCCAGTAAGAACTAATGGTATTAATCTACCTATACTTGGTAATACCCTCATAGCTACGCTACCAATACTACTAAATGCTCTTGCAATCCCTTTTACTGATACTTCTAACAGCTTATTATTAATGCTTTGCCCTCTTAATACTTTCCCAATATTTGCATATGTCCGCATCAAAGAGCCAATACCACTTGTAATAGGCCCTAGTATTTTTGTAAAAGCAGTAAACCCTACAATGCTTATACCAACATCAATTGCTGTATTTTTAATTGCTGGACTTAAATCAGTAAAGTATTTTGCTAAATTGCCGATTGTGTCAGCCACCTTTTGTACCCTAGGCTGCAATACATCTGCAAAGCTTATGGCTAATGCCTCTACTTTACTTTCTAAATCCTTGAATGACCCTAGCAGTGTTTTCTTCATAATATCTGCTTGTGCTTTAGATGAACCTGTTGCAGAATCCATTGAACTACGCATATCATCGTATGCTTCTTTTGTAGTATTCAATACGGCAAGTAATGCAGATGTGGATTCTGTGCCCGCAATGTCACCTGCTAATTTAAATTTTTCAGCTTCAGTTAGTCCTTGCATTTTAGTTCGTAATTGATCATACACTTTACCAAGACCAATAAATTTGCCCTGTGAATCTGTAGTAACAATTCCTAACTTTTGTAATGCATCTGCCGCTTCTTTTGGAGGGTCTATTAATCTACTTAACATCATTCGTAATGCACGACCACTCGTTGATGCCTCAATATTGTTATTACTCATGATAGCTAATGATGTAGATAATTCTTCTACAGATATTCCTAATGCAGCCGCTGGAGCACCTGCATATTGGATTGCATTACCAAACCCAACCATATCTAAACGTGATTTGTTTGCAGCCATTTGAATTACATCGGCCATTCGTGTTGCATTCTCGGCCACATTACCTTCTTGTAATCCCCATGTATTTAATGCACCCGATACAATCCCTGCTGTTGTTTCTAAATTTTCACCAGATGCAACAGATGCTTCTACAATTGATGGTAATGAGCTCATAATTTGACTAGCATTCATACCACTTGCAGCTAAACCATCCATAGCCTCCGCCGCTTGTGTTGCACTTATCGGGAAGTCTGCCCCTAACTGTTTTGCAACATCTCTTAATTTAAGCATTTCATCATGCGTTGCACCTGCTTTTGCACCTGCAGAAGTTACTGCAGAGTCAAATCCAACAAAGGCTTTAACAGAGGCGGCACCCATGCCAACGATAGCAGCGGATACAGGCATCAAGGCGTTACCAATTCCACTAATACCTCTACCTATATTTTGTAGATTTCTACCTTGCCTATCTGCCATATTAGCAGTTGTAGCCATTTGTGAATTAATTCCAGATAATACGGATGTTACACCATCATGTAATCGCATCACCAAATCAATTACTTCACTCATTTTTATTCGCCTCCTTTCTGTCCTTAATTTCTTGCATCATAAAAGCACGGAGGACTATACGTTCTCCGTGCCCCATTTTATGAAATTCCGATGGCATTACATCATGATTGACATACATGTAATAGGCAAGATTTACATCACCATCGGAATATATTAGTTTTTTACTTCATTAATTACTTTTTTAATAGCTTTATCGCCATATCCAGATAGAGCTAATACTTCACGTGCAATTAACTCTAATTCACCGGCTTTAAATAACTTTGTAAACAATGCCTGTTTAGATGGTACTTGAAATTTTTGTAATAATTCTTTAGCTCCGAAGTCTGGAGAAACAATACCTTCAGTTACGACAAACTGTAAAAATTGACTTTCATCAGCATTACCGTCTTCAGTAGCCAACATGCGAAGGTCTGCAATACGTTTGTAACTAATTTCTTTTACAGTTACAGTAAATGGTTCATTAAAAACCTCAGATAATCGAGTAATTTCTAAGTCTTTTTTAGATACCTCTTTCAATGTATCTAAGTCTTTTTCCATTAATTTATCAATGATATTGCTCATCTATTAGTCCTCCACTTTATCAATCACGTCAAACTCTGTAAATGTAAAGTCTACAGATTCTTCTACAAGTGCGCCTACTTTCCAGTTTGCAAGGTCTAAAGAATCGAATGTAACATCATACAACGTTACAGTTTCTACACCTTTTGCATCAGGATCATCTAATTGAATTACCAATTGGCACACAGTAGCTTTACCTTTTTTTAGATTTTCAGCCATTTTACTAATCATCAAAGAAGATACTTTGTTCATAGTTAAACTGCCTGTACCTTCATAACCAACATATTTATATTGTTTACTCATTGTTTTGGCTTTTTTAACTTCTTCTTTGCTTAATTTAATTGTAGCTTTAACGGCTGTAGCTTGTGACACCAAAGAACCATCTAACCATACTTGCCCATGAGAGCCTGTCATTACCTGTTGCGCTGCAAAATTCTCCATGTGTTCCTCCT
>NZ_CALJSP010000056.1:0-18682 GCF_937975875.1 Veillonella dispar
AAGTACGCCGTATGTTTGAACACTTTGGGTACCGCATTCATAACTTAAAACGTATTGCCTATGCTGGTCTTACCTTGGGCGGTGTTAAACGCGGTGCTTCTCGTCAGCTTACAATTCGTGAAGTGAAAGCTCTAAAAGCGTTAGGAACAAGTAAGAAATGAAACAAATCATAGTCATTGGCGGTGGTGCGGCAGGTCTAATGGCAGCTGTTATAGCAGGCCGTGAAGGAGCACGCGTCATCTTATTGGAAAAAATGAATATGGTTGGTAAGAAGATGGGCATTACAGGTAAAGGTCGCTGTAATATTACAAATAGTGCAGATATGACCGAGTTCATTAAAAATACGCCTGGTAATGGTAAGTTCCTATATGGCGCTTATGAACGCTTTAGTAATGAAGACTTGCTTGAATTATTACATAGTTGGGGCTTAAAAACTAAGGTTGAACGAGGGGGACGTGTATTCCCAGAATCTGATTCTGCTTTAGAAGTACGCAATATATTCATGAAAATCCTTAAAAAGTATAAAGTACAAGTTCATTTAAATGAACCTGTTACATCTATTACTGTTGAGGATGGTCGTGTTGTAGGCGTTACAACAGATAAGGAACAATATGCTTGTGATGCCGCTATCATCTGTACAGGTGGTGCCTCTTATCCGTTAACTGGTTCTACTGGTGATGGATATGCTTTAGCTAAAAAAGTTGGTCATACCATTACAGATATAAGACCATCATTGGTACCAATTGTAACAGGGGAATCTTGGGTAAAAGATATTATGGGGCTTAGTCTTCGTAATGTTGAGGTATCCGTTATTTCTAAAAATAAGGTACAAGCGAAACAATTTGGGGAAATGATGTTCACTCATTTCGGTCTTACGGGTCCTACAATCTTGTCTTTAAGTCATACAGTAGGCAAATTGTTGCGTAAGAAAAATCCACAAATCACTATTGAAATAAATCTGAAGCCTGCATTAACTGCAGAAGTTTTAGACAAACGCTTACAGAAGGATTTTGATTTATATTCAAAAAAACAATTAGCTAATGGGATGAAAGATTTGTTACCTGTCAATCTGATTCCGATTGTGATAAACCTTGCTGAATTAGATCCAAGCAAACCAATTAATCAAATTACAAAAGAAGAACGTATGCGTTTATGTCATGTATTACAACATATGACATTAACTGTAAAGGAGTTACGCCCTGTAGCAGAAGCAATTGTTACAGCCGGTGGTATTTCGTTAAAAGAGTTTAGTCCCAAAACCATGGAGTCTAAATTGGTAAAAGGCTTATATGGTGCTGGTGAGGTTCTGGATATTGATGCCTTTACGGGCGGCTATAATTTACAAGCTGCGTTTTCTACTGGTTATGTGGCGGCAATGCATGCTGTACATGGTGATGAAGAATAGAGGTTATTATGAATACAAAAAAAATTGCCATTGCTATTGATGGTCCTGCAGGGGCTGGTAAAAGTAGTATTTCAAAAGTAGTGGCCAATGAATTGGGTTATTTATATATCGATACAGGCGCTATGTATCGAGGTGTAACATGGGCGGTTCTCGATAGCCATGTTGATGTGAAAAATCAAAAAGATGTAGAATCATTGCTCCCTTCATTAGATTTAACATTAGAGCCTACTGCAAATGCTTGTAAAGTATTTGTAAAAGGTCAAGACGTGACAGATCTAATTCGACAACAACAAATCAATGAGAATGTATCAACTATTGCCTCTTATAAAGGTGTTCGTGAATACTTAGTTGAACGACAACAAGCTATGGCTGCTGTTGGTGGTGTTATTTTAGATGGTCGCGATATAGGTTCTGTTGTACTACCAAAGGCTGAGTTGAAGATATATTTAACAGCATCTGTAGATGCACGAGCAAAACGTAGATGGCTTGAAGTTCAAGGTACTTCTAATGAGCAACCATTAGAAGACATTAAAAAGAACGTAGAAAGTCGCGATGAAATGGATAAAAATCGTGATGAATCTCCACTCGTATGTGTTGAGGATGCCATTGTTGTGGATTCTAGTAATATGACATTTGATGAAGCAGTGAAACATATATTGCATCTAGTACAGGAGCGAATCTAAGATGAATAAATTTTCTACATGGCTTTGGCGTACTGCTTTTTGGTTGCGTTATAAAGTCGGCTATGGATTAAAGGTATACGGTCGTGATAACTTCCCTATGGAAGGTCCCGTTATTGTTGTACCAAATCATTTGAGTAATAATGATCCACCTATTTGTGGGTATGCATTACCAAGACATGTGCACTTTATGGCAAAGCAGGAGTTATTTGTAAATCCTATTTCTCGATTTTTCTGTACTTGGCTTGGTGCGTTTCCTCTAAACCGTGGAGCCATCGATAAGGTAGCTATACGTCATGCATTAGGTTTATTGAAAGATAATAAGGTGCTAGGTATATTTGCCGAAGGAAATCGACAAAAGAGTGGAAAACTTGGTAGATTCCATGACGGAGCCGCATCCATTGCGTTGCGTACGGGTATTGGCATTACACCAGTTGCGATTATTGGATCTCATAATATGAAGAAAAATCAAGTAGCATGTATTATTGGTAAACAAGTTCCTGTAAGTAAAGCAAAGCCTACACCGGAAGCAATAAAAGAAGTTAATGATCGTGTGAAAGGTGAAATCCAACGCATGATAGATTCGTATCATGAAAATCGTATAGAGGAGACTTTATGGAAATAATTTTGGCTGAAAACCACGGCTTTTGCTATGGCGTAAAACGAGCTGTTGAAATGGCTGATGAAGCTGCCAATAGCGAGGGTAAAAGTTATACATTAGGTCCTATCATTCACAATCCTCAAGTTGTAGGGCGCTTAGAAAGTAAAGGGGTAAGCCCGATTCAAGAGGTTGCTGATATCGATGAAGGAACTATGATTATTAGATCTCATGGTGTAGGTCCTGCTATTTACGCTGAAGCCGAAGAAAAGGGCTTACATATTTTAGATGCTACATGTCCTCATGTAAAAAAAGCGCAACAAGATGCTAAGTCTGTCATTGAAGATGGCATGACATTGGTGATTTTGGGCGAAAAAAACCATCCTGAGGTCAAAAGTATCAATTTATGGGCAAATAACAAAGGAATAATCATTGAAGATGAAGAATCCGCCGAAAAACTACAAATTGTGGAAAAAATGGGTGTTGTTGTACAAACAACCTTTTCACAATTCAAATTTAACAGTATAATAGAGATATTAGAGAAAAAATCTAAGAATCTTAAGATTTTCAAAACGATATGCAATGCAACGCAAGAACGACAGAACTCTGCCGTTGACTTAGCACGTAATGTAGATCTTATGATAGTGATAGGCGGTAAGAACAGCGGCAATACAAACCGATTGGCAGAGGTTTGTCGTGACGTTGGATGTACAACATATCACATTGAAACTTCTACTGAATTACAACTGGAATGGTTTAACCGAGTACAGACGGTAGGAGTTACAGCAGGAGCATCGACTCCCGACTGGATTATTAAGGAGGTCATTGAGACAATGAAAGATTTTGCAGAATTATTAGCAGCAGAAGGTCAAGAAGAATTTAAGAAAGGGAACGTTGTAGAAGGTACAGTAGTTCAAGTTGAAGATGAACGCGCATATGTATCTTTTGGCTACAAAACTGAAGCCATTTTGAACAGAACTGAAATTTCTTATCCAGCACCAGAATCTGCCAAAGATGTGTTGAAAAATGGTGATGAAATTAAAGCAGTTATCATGAACCACATCAAAGAAGATAATCCTATTTATCTTTCCATGACTCGCTTGGCTAAAGATGAAGATTGGCAATATGTTATCGAAGCACAAGAAAAAGATGAAGCTATCGTATGTAAAGGTATTGATGCTATCCCAGCAGGTTTGGTAGTAACAGTTAAATCCCTTCGTGGTTTCATTCCATTGTCCCAAGGTGATGTTCATTTCGTAAAATCCTTGGACAACTTGGTTGGTACAGAATTCGAAGCTAAAGTACTTGAAATCGACGAAAAGAAAAACCGTTTGGTTCTTTCCCGTCGTGCAGTATTGGAAGTAGAACGTCAAGCTAAATTAGCTGAAGCATTGAAAAACATCAACGTTGGCGACAACTATAAAGGTATCGTTCGTAAAATCATGCCTTATGGTGCTTTCGTAGATATCGGCGGTATTGAAGGTTTACTTCACATTTCCGACATTTCTTGGCAAAAAATCAAAAAAGTGGAAGATGTTCTTTCCGTTGGTCAAGAAATCGAAGTTAAATTACAATCCTTCGACGCTGAAAGCAACAAATTATCCTTGTCCTTAAAAGCTTTATCTAAGAGCCCATGGGACGTAGCTGAAGAAACATTGCACGTTGGCGATGTTATCAACGGTAAAGTTGTTCGTTTGGTAGCTTATGGTGCATTCGTAGCTGTTAACGACGACATCCAAGGTTTACTTCACATTTCTCAAATTACAAAACAACGTAATGCGAAAGTTGAAGATTACTTAAACCGTGGTCAAGAAGTTGAAGTTAAAATCATTTCTCTTAACAAAGATGAAAAGAAATTGGGCTTGGCTTTAACTGAATTGATGGAAGCAAAAGAAACTGCAGAAGACGCTGAATAATTCATTGTCTAATATAAAGGCTAACCAAGGTTTCCTTGGTTAGCCTTTTTGCGTACTATACGTAGAATATGATAAAATATAGTAATGTATTAGATTAGATAATGAGGTGAAACTATGGCAAAACCATTAGTGGCCGTTGTAGGCCGTCCAAATGTAGGTAAATCTACACTTTTTAATGCCATTGTTAATAAACGGATCTCTATCGTTGAAGATATCCCTGGTGTAACACGGGATCGTATTTACTTTGACGCAGAGTGGTTAAATCGTGAATTTACAATGATCGATACAGGCGGCATCGAATTTATTACAGATAATAGTCATGTCATTCCTAAGATGATGCGATTACAAGCTGAATTGGCTATTGAAGAGGCAGATGTAATCTTATTTGTGGTAGATGGCAAACAAGGTATTGTACCTGCTGATGAAGAGGTAGCTAATATCTTACGTGCTAGTGGTAAACCTGTAGTATTAGTTGTTAACAAAATTGACAGTGTTAATCAGGAACCTAATATTTATGAATTCTACAATCTTGGCTTAGGCGATCCTATCGGTATTTCCGCTAAGAACTTAATGAATTTAGGCGACTTATTAGATGATACGGTTAAACATTTCCCTCCAGTTGGGACAAATGTTGATGACGAAGATACCATTCATGTCGCAGTTATTGGTCGTCCTAATGTAGGCAAATCTTCTTTGACTAATGCCTTATTGGGTCAAGATCGTGTAATCGTATCTGATGTAGCAGGCACAACACGTGACTCTATCGATACATATTGGACTCATGGCGATCAAAAGTTTGTTCTTATTGACACAGCAGGTATGCGTCGTAAGTCTAAAATCGAAGAAGCTGTTGAACGATATAGTATTGTTCGTTCCTTGCGCTCTGTAGACCGTTCAGATATCGTCGTTCTTGTTCTTGATGCGCAAGATGGTGTTACAGAACAAGATAAGAAAATTGCTGGCTATGCTTATGAAGCAGGTAAGGGTGTAATTATTGTTGTTAATAAATGGGATCTTATTGAAAAAGATGACAAAACAACATTGCGCTTTACTGAAGATATTTATGATGAATTAGGTTTCTTACAATTTGCACCGATTCTTTTTGCATCTGCATTGACTAAACAACGCATTCATCGCTTGGCTGATATGTTGAAATTTGTCTCTGAACAACAATATCGCCGTGTGTCTACAGGTACATTAAATCAATTGTTACAAGATGCTCAAACAGTAAATCCTGTACCTTCTCGTAATGGCAGAATTCCAAAAATTTACTATATGACGCAAGCTAGTGTTAAACCACCTACATTTATTTTGTTTGTAAATGAACCAGAGTTAATTCACTTCTCATATATGCGTTTCTTAGAAAATAGATTGCGTGAGTCTTTCGGTTTTGAAGGAACACCAATTCGTTTAGTATTGCGTGGTAAGAAACGAGATGATGAAGACTAATGGATATTATGATTATTGTATATGCTGTGTTGGCATACCTTATTGGTTCAATTCCTAGTGGCCTAATTATTGGCAAGACCTTCTTTAATACAGATGTACGTCAATACGGTTCTAAAAATATAGGTGCTACTAATACGTATCGCGTTATAGGTCTAAAAGCTGCATTACCAGTATTTCTCTGTGATGCTTTAAAAGGGGCAGCTGGGGTTGTATTGTTGTCCTCTTATGGACCTATGTATATGATCTTAGGTGGTATCCTTGCTATGATGGGCCATAACTGGTCTATTTTCTTAGGCTTTAAAGGTGGTCGTGGGGTAGCTACAGGACTAGGAGTTCTAATTGCTTTATCACCATTAGTGGCTTTGATTGCCTTCTTGGTATGGGGCGTGATTGTCTATTTTACTAAGCTCGTATCACTAGGATCTATTATAGCAGCAGCTTTAGTACCAATTTTAATGTATTTTACAGGAGAATCTTATTGGTTCGTAGGCTTTGGCGCTTTGGCAGCTTTATTTGTCATTGTTCGACATTGGGATAATATTAAACGTTTACTAGCAGGTAATGAGTTAAAAGTAGAACGTATCAAAAAGGATTAATCTATGAATGTTGTTGTTGTCGGCTCTGGTAGCTGGGGTACTGCTCTTGCTATTAAATCCGTATTAGCTGGAAATACTACAACTTTATATTGTCGACGTCCAGAATTTGCTACACAATTAGCAAAAGATTTAGAGAATAAAGAGTACTTGCCAGGTGTAATATTACCAAAGGAACTACTATATAGCTCAGACCTTGGTGCTTGTATCAAAGTGGCTGATATCATTCTAATGGTTACACCGTCTGTACATGTACGCACTAGCTTAGAGTCTCTTAAACCATATGCGCGTAAAGAACAATCCTATATACTTTGCTCAAAAGGTGTAGAACGTACTACTGGTAAATTACTAACTACAGTTATGCGAGAGGTTCTAGGCCCCGTAGGATGCAATCTCGCAGTTTTATCTGGTCCAAATCATGCTGAGGAAATCGGTCGTGATTTGCCTGCTGCCTCTGTATTGAGTACAGAAAATCTTGAAGTGGCCACTATGTTACAGAAAACATTATGTAGTCAAAACTTTAGGATTTATGCAAATACCGATATTACTGGTGTTGAATTAGCTGGGGCTACGAAGAATATTATTGCTCTTGCCGCAGGGATCGTTGACGGCTTGAAGTTAGGTGATAACTGTAAAGCTTTACTCTTAACACGTGGTTTACATGAGATGACTCGTTTTGGTGTAGCCTTAGGGGCGCAAAAGGAAACCTATGCTGGTCTTGCTGGTATGGGTGATTTGATTGCCACTTGTATGAGTCCTCATGGCCGTAATAGAGCTGCTGGTCAACAATTAGCAGATGGAAAAACAATGGACTATATCATTAATCATACGAATATGGTTGTAGAAGGCTTTTTTGCTACGGACATTGTTTATAAGATGGCCTGTGAACATCATATTGAAATGCCTATAACTAAGGCTTTATATGAAGTTTTATATGAAGAAAAATCTCCAGCTTTGGCATTAGCTGAATTGATGGGACGAGATATTAAAATTGAAGTATCATAAATAAAAGATACTTTTAATTTGGTTATTTATATACTATAATTAATGAGTATAATCTTGTGAGGGTTGTATGCGAATTATTGGCGGAACTGCAAAGGGACATACTATAAAAGCACCTAAAGGGGTAGATACAAGACCTACACTTGATCGTGTTCGTGAAAGTGTGTTTAATGTATTATCTAATAGAGGTATATTTGGTACTCGTGTATTAGATATATTTTCTGGTACAGGTGCAGTAGCTATTGAAGCCTTAAGTCGTGGTGCAGCACATGCAGTAGCGGTAGACTTTAAAACAGGAAAGTTGATTTTAGAGAATGCTAAACACTGTCATGTGGAAGATCGGTTAGAAATCATTCCGAGGAAACTTTCACAATTAAAAAACTATATGATGGGACAACAGTTCGATTATATTTTTTCTGATCCACCATATGAAAATGGATTTATACAAGACACCATAGATTTGGTTGTGACCTATGATTTATTAAAGCCTGACGGTGTTTTATTATTAGAACACCATAAAGACGAGGCATTTTCCTTGCCTGAATCATGGGAATGTATAAAAGAACAGAAATTTGGTTATACGATGGTTTCCTATTTTGTAAACATAGCTGAAAGGAGCTAAACCTGTGCGTATAGGTGTGTGTCCGGGTAGTTTTGACCCAGTTACAAATGGACATGTTGATATTTTTGAACGTGGCAGTCGATTAGTTGATAAATTAATCATTGCTGTTAGCTCTAATCCGAATAAAAATTCCTTGTTTACCATGGAAGAACGGGTTGAGATGATTCGAAATTCTGTCAAACATATTCCTAATGTTGAGATTGATTGTACAGGGGGGTTGCTTAACGAATATGTTAAATCTAAGAATGCTTCTATAATCATTCGTGGTTTGCGCGCGTTAAGTGACTTTGAATATGAATTTCAACGTGCTTTGTTTGCAAAATATTTAGATGACGATATTGAAACTGTATTTATTATGACTAATAATAAATACTCTTTCGTCAGCTCCACAGGTATTCGTGAACTTGCAAAATTTGGCGGTAAGCTAGATGGGTTAGTTCCGGATGATGTTAAGGAAAAACTTGAAGAACGCTTTAATACGGTCCATAATAAATAGGGGTGAATTGTATGAAAACAGAAAAATTATTAGAAGATTTAGAGGTTCTTATTGAATCTAGCAGCCGTATTCCTATGACTACAAAACGTATGGTTGAGGAAGACGAAATTATGCGTATTATTGATTCTATTCAAGAGTCCTTACCATTGGAACTTGAAGAGTCTCGTCGTATTGTAGCTGATAAAGATAAAGTATTAGCTGATGCTCAACGTCAAGCTGAAACTTTAATTGATCAAGCAAAAGACTACATTGCTAAATTAACTGCTGAAAGCGAACTTGTAAAACAAGCGCAAGAACAAGCCAATCAAATTATCAATGCAGCTAACCAATCCTCTGAAGAATTGAAATCTAGCTCTATTCAATATGCTGGTGATGTTCTTAAATATGTGGAAAACAACTTAGAGAAAACATTGGAAAGCTTACGTCAAAATCGTGAAAGTTTGAAACAAACTGAACAACGTACAGAAGAAAACCAATAATATAAATAAAAAGAAGCGAAGGGTTTCCTTCGCTTCTTTTTTTATTCAGTATAATTATCGGGTTTTTTAGGCTCTACAATCATTGTTTGATGAGTATTAAAGATAACAAATCCAAGAGGAGACCCAGGTGGTTTTTTGATATTTTTAATATATGTATAGTCTACAGGCACCTTACTAGTCTCGCGAGCCTTACTAAAATATGCTGCATATTGAGCAACCTTTGATAAAATCATGTCATCAGGCTCTACATTGAGTCTTAATATGAGGTGAGAACCTTGAATATCTTGTGTATGGAACCAAATATCGGTTGGTTTTGCAAACCGATGGGTTAAATATTCGTTTTGTTGATTGTTACGACCAATAAATATTTCGCCTTCATCAATGGTTAAATGAATGTAATTGGATTTGCCTAGCTTGTAAGATAGGGGCTTTTTAGATTTTTTTATAATACCTGCATCCATACACTCTTTACGAATTTCCTCTAGGCTTTCACGGGTAGTAGCTAATGAAATACTATATAAAATCGATTTGAGATATTCCAGTTTTGTAGTACTAGCATTAAGTTGATATTCGCCGCTAACCATACGATTTTTCAATTTCGTATAGAGTTTGTAATACCATTGACCGTTTTCTACAATCGTAAGATTTGGCTTTAAGGGGATAGTCAATAACTCTCCTTCTTCAGAAAGAAGATTTGGTAATTGGATAGAAGGTTCATATTGTACCTGTAAGTGGGCATTAATCATTAAGATATCGCCATATAGTTTATAGGTATCCATTTTATTGGTGTCATCTAATTCATCTTTGATTTTTTGATGACGGATTTCTTCTTTCTTGATAGCCGCTGTTAAGATCTTTTCTAATTCTTTATCAGCAGTGTGAATTGATTTTGTATTGTGAATCGATTCTTCTAGAGCTTCTGAAATTGTATTATATTCTTTAAGTACTTTATAGTTGTGTAACGTAAAGGTTGCGTGAGCCTTTTTATTATTATCATTGATTAAAGTAAATAAGCCATGACTGTCTTGGAGTTTTGCTTTTAACTCATATAATGCCTTGGCTAATGTATCTATTTGGTCTGGACTTAAATCAGTTATAGATTCATCACCATCTAGATTGGCAGTCCATAATACTTCATCTAATAAGGGTTTGCCAAAGCCGTTAAAGATGGCCCGTATAGATTGCTGTACAGTACCATCACCAAAGGAAGTTAGTAGATTTTTGATTTCTTCATAATCGAAGTCCATCAAACTTACACGATTAGCATTTGGTGGTAATTCATAGTTAAGTTTAGGACTAATAGACCGTTCACGATTCATTAAAGGGGATACGTGAATTAAGGATTCTAAAATGACTCCATCTTGTACAAAAATACAGTTTGAATATTTGCCCATTAATTCTACATAGATAAATGTACTTGTAATAGACCCATCCATTTCAAGCTTATCCGTTTGGATGCACATGATTCGGTCACCATTAATTTGTTCCACCTTTACAATGCGGCTACCTTCAATATGTTTACGAAGAAACATACATAGTGAACTTGGTTCTTTTGGTAAATCCTGGATCGGTTTGCTAAGATACATTGCAGGGGTTGCACCAACTGTAACAATCAAGTTTTGATCTTCGTTAAGGGCTCGAATTTTAAATAGTAATGTAGTTTTATCTATTTGATATAATTTTTGTATTTGACCTGTTTGTAATCGCTCGTTTAATTCTTTAGCGAGAACAGACATGGTAAGTCCGTCTAAATTCATAGTACTCCTTTCAATTTTATTTAGAAGTATAGTTTAGTATAACATAATGTACATATAATTCTTAGTATTTAAACACGGAATGTATAATTCGTGGTACAATAATAAAAACTGCTAAGGAGGATATCACATGAAAAGTATGACCGGTTTTGGTTCTGGCACGGCAACCAAAGATGGCATTACCTGCACGGTAGAAATAAAGTCCGTAAATGCGCGATTTCTTGATTTATTTATACGTAGTCCAAAGCAAATAAACCCTTTTGAAACCATTATTCGCGGATTAGTACAAGATCGAATTACCCGCGGTAAGGTCGAAGTATCTGTTTCTATTCAGGATGCGGGAGAGAGACCTAAGACCTTTACAATAAATAGTGTGTTGAGAAAGCAGATACAAGAATTACTTGTTCAAGAAGAGTTTTATGATGACCCTAAAAAGGTTCCTTTGCAAGCGGTCAACTCTATTTCTAATGAATGGATTCAACAACAAGATACACCGATTGCAGAAGATGTGCTTTCAGAAATAGTAAAAGAATCTACAACTCAAGCATTAGATGCTCTAATAGCAATGCGTACGGTAGAAGGTAAACATATTGAACAAGATTTATTATCACGTATCTCTACCTTAGAAAATGTCATCAAACATATTGATGAGAATAAGGCGGGAGCCGTAGAAGCGTATCGGGAGCATATAAAAGGTAAAATTCAAGAGTACTTAGTTTCTTTGGAAGCGAGTATAAGTGAAGATCGTTTTTTGCAGGAAATAGCTTTACTAGCTGATAAGACTGATATTACAGAAGAGATTGTCCGATTCACCTCACATGTGGTACAATTAAAAAACACACTTGTAGATGAGAATTCCATCGGTCGTAAGGTGGATTTTATTTTGCAAGAAATGAATCGTGAAGTGAATACAATTGGTTCCAAAGCTATGGATTCAAGTATTACAGAGTTTGTGGTTCAACTAAAATGTGAGTTAGAAAAAATTAGAGAACAAGTACAGAATGTAGAGTAATAGGAGGTCCATAAATGAGTATTCAATTATTGAATATAGGCTTTGGTAATATGGTATCTGCTAACCGTGTTATGGCTATCATTAGTCCTGAATCTGCACCAATTAAACGTATGGTTCAAGATGCACGTGATAAGGGCCTGCTCATTGATGCTACATATGGTCGTAAGACTCGTGCTGTATTAGTTATGGATAGTGGTCAAATTGTGTTATCTGCAATTCAACCAGAAACCGTAGCACATCGACTTGTGCAATATGATGTAGACGAAGATACAGTAGAATCATAGGAGTACATATGTCAGACAGAGGATTATTAATCGTTATATCCGGGCCATCTGGCGCAGGTAAAGGTACGATTTGTGCGAATATTCGAAAAGAAATGCCTAATCTAGTTTATTCCGTTTCTATGACAACACGAGCACCACGTGTTGGTGAAGTGGAAGGGGTCAATTATTTCTTTCGCTCAAAAGAAGAGTTTGAATCTCTATTAAGTGAAGATGCATTTTTAGAATATGCAAAAGTATATGATAATTACTACGGTACACCGAAGCAACATGTAATGGATTTATTAGATGAAGGTAAAAGTGTACTGTTAGAAATTGATATTCAAGGTGCTATGCAAGTAAAAGAACGTTTTAGTGATGCTGTATTTATTTATATAGTGCCACCGTCTCTAACTGAGTTATCTGAGCGTTTACATAACCGCGGTACAGATGCGAAAGAAGTTATTGATAAACGGCTGTCATTAGCTTGTTCTGAATTGGCATTAGCTCATCGATATGACTATATAGTTGTAAATGATGATCTCGGAGAGGCATCAGAGAAGGTTGCTTCTATTTTACGAGCAGAATCCTGTAAGATTAGTCGTAATAAAGAGCAAATTCAATTTATTTATAAACAGTATCAAGAGTCTAAGGAGAAGTGATAGTATGATGGTAAAACCTCCATTGAAAAAATTGGAAAGTCAAGTTGATAGCAAATATACTTTGGTAACATTGGCAGCTAAACGCGCTCGTGAATTAACAGATGGCGAACAATGCTTAGCTGAATCTACACATGCAACTGACAAGCCTGTATCCTTGGCATTTTATGAAATTGCCGAAGGTGAAGTGACTTATAAACGCACAAAAGAAGGCATTAAATAAGATTAATCAATTCCTTGTATCCTTGATACAAGGAATTTTTAAAAGGAGAAGAACATGCGCGGAAAACATATCATTGTCGCTGTATCTGCAGGTATTGCAGCGTATAAGGCAATTGAAGTAGTAAGCCGACTTCGTAAAAAGGGTGCTGAAGTAAAGGTTGTTATGACTGAAAACGCCACTCATATAGCTTCACCACTTACATTTGGTGAAATTAGTGGACATCCTGTAGCTATCGACATGTTTGAACAAGTACACCAATGGGATGTGGAGCATATTGCACTAGCAACATGGGCAGATGCATATGTGGTTGTACCTGCTACAGCAAATGTGATTGGCAAAATCTATGCCGGTATTGCAGATGATATGCTAACAACTACAATAATGGCTACTACGGCGCCAAAATATCTTTGTCCTGCTATGAATACAGAAATGTATAATAATCCCATTACGCAACGAAATTTAGAGGGATTACAGACTTTGGGATACCATATTATGGAACCGGCTGAAGGTTGGCTAGCCTGTGGTATCACTGGTGTGGGGCGTCTACCAGAGCCTAAAGACATTGTAGAATGGCTTGAATCGCAGATGTGCAAATCTAATGAGCTTGAAGGTACCACAGTACTTGTTACCGCTGGTGGTACGCAAGAAAACATCGATCCTGTTCGTTATATTGGTAATCGTTCTAGCGGTAAAATGGGGTACGCCATTGCTGAACAAGCAGCACGCATGGGGGCTAATGTTATTTTAGTTAGTGCGCCTACATCTTTAGCTGTACCAAGTGGCGTAGATTTTGTTCCTGTTGATTCTGCTTTATCTATGCAACATGCTGTTGAATCTCGATATGATACGGTAGATGTAGTCGTTATGGCCGCTGCAGTATCTGACTTTAGAGTCCTTCACAAAGCAGAGCAGAAAATCAAAAAAATGGAGTCTATGACATTAGAACTTGTTAAGAATCCAGATATCCTACAAGGTTTAGGTGCTAAAAAGAATCATCAAATTCTTGTGGGGTTTGCAGCGGAAACAGAACATGTAATCGAGTATGGTCAAGATAAGGTAGCTAGAAAAAATCTAGATATGCTTGTAGCCAATGATGTAAGTAAGTCTAATGCTGGTTTTAATGTAGATACAAATGAAGGCTACTTCTTATATCCTAATAAAGATCCAAAAGAAATGCCTAATATGAAAAAATCTGAGTTAGCTCATAACATTATGAAAGAAGTTGTGGAATTAGTAAAAAATAAATAGCACTGATATATGATTGTATCTTATATTTTGTAGTTTGTTGTACATAGAAAGAAGTGTTATTTACATGTTTGCTATTCAAAAAGCTTATTTGGATGGCTCGTTAAGCAAAGATAAATGGAGCAATAATATTATTGCTGGTTTGGTGGTAGGAGTTGTAGCACTACCATTAGCCATGGCCTTTGCTATCGCCAGTGGAGTTACGCCGCAAGCGGGTATCTATACTGCTATTATTGCAGGTATATTCGTTTCCTTATTTGGTGGTTCACCTGTACAGATTGCTGGTCCTACAGGGGCTTTTATCGTCCTATTAAGTAGTATAGTTGTAAACTATGGATTCGAAGGTTTACAAATTGCTACTATGATGGCTGGTATTATGCTTATCTTAATGGGTATAGCAAAGTTAGGTACAGTTATCCGATTTATTCCGGCTCCTGTTATTATGGGGTTCACAGCTGGTATTGGGGTTACGATTTGGGTTGGTCAATGGCCGTATTTCTTTGGATTCCCTCAATTACCCTATATGGCTCATTTTCATGAGAAATTGTGGGCTATGATTCAATCATTGCCAAACTCAGATTTGCCAACATTGGGTATAGCCGTATTAAGTCTAGCTTTATTATTGATATTACCGAGAATTCCGTATATCAAAAAAGTACCAGCTCCTATTGTGGCCATGGTTGTAGCTACTATTATTCAAGCTATTTATCAATTTCCTAGTGTTTTGACTATTGGTAGTGCATTTGGCGGCATTCCTCAAGGTTTACCTGAATTCTCTATACCAATTATAAGCTTTGATAAAATATTAACTTTAATCGGACCTGCTTTTACCATTGCTATGCTGGGTGCAATAGAATCATTGTTATCTGCAGTTGTAGCGGATGGTATGAGTGGTACAAAGCATGAATCAAATACTGAGTTGTTTGGACAAGGACTGGCTAATATATTTGCCCCTTTATTTGGTGGTATTGCATCTACAGGAGCGATTGCACGTACTGCTACCAATATTCGCCAAGGTGGTAATTCTCCATTGGCTGGTATCATTCATGCCATAACACTATGCATTATCTTGTTATTTTTAGCTCCTTATGCTGTTTATATTCCGTTAGCATCAATGGCAGCCATTCTTTTTGTTGTTGCCTATAATATGAGTGATGCACCGCGATTTATTCGCATGCTAATTTTAGCGCCACGACCAGATCAAGTCATTTTGCTGCTCACATTCTTTTTAACCATTTTCACAGATTTGGTTGTAGCCGTAAATGTAGGTGTAGTACTGGCGGTATTACAATTCATGCGTAAAATGGTTAATACTATTGACGTGCACGAAGCAAGTTGTGCAGAATTATCTGAGCAGATTAAACATGAAATCACAATACATCCTGATATCATGGTATATACAGTAGAAGGTCCGTTATTTTTTGGTGCCATAAGCGCTTTTGATCGGGCATTAAATTCGATTCATAAAGATCCTAAATATTTGATAATTCGTTTTGTGAAAGTACCATTTGTAGATTTAACGGGCTTACGTATATTACGTAGTATCATTGATGAGCTACAAAAAAGAGGTATTGAGGTATTACTAAGTGATGTAAGTTATGATATACGTCGCGAAATGTACAAGTCTGATTTTCTAGATATTCTTGGTCGCCATCACATGTATCGAAAATTTGATAGTGCTCTTCACAAAGCTGAACACGATTTGGCTTTATTAGAGGCGAAAGAAATATAATAATGACTTGCTTTATCAATGCAAATACACTATAATATTTCTGTAACTCATCAAGAGTAGTGGAGGGATAGGCCCTGTGAAGCTACAGCAACCATTCCAAGCGGAAAAGGTGCTAATTCCTATGACAAATGTCGTTAGATGGGAGGGTCTCTCATGAGTACATGAGAGGCTTTTTTTCGTATTAGGAGGATAAAATGGCTGAAAAACATATGTTTTTTACTTCTGAGTCTGTTACTGAAGGCCATCCAGATAAAATAGCTGACCAAATTTCTGATGCTGTTTTGGATGCGATTATTGAAAAAGATCCAACTGCTCGTGTAGCTTGTGAAACTTTAGTTACTACGGGTCTAGTTCATGTAGTAGGTGAAATCTCTACCAATACTTATGTGGATATTCCTCGCATCGTACGTGATACTGTTCGAGATATCGGCTATACACGTGCTAAATTTGGTTTTGACTGCGATACTTGCGGTGTACTTGTTTCTATTGATGAACAATCTGCTGATATCGCTATGGGCGTAGATGAAGCGCTAGAATCTAAAGAAGGTAATGGTGAAGCACTAGATAAAATTGGTGCTGGTGACCAAGGTATGATGTTTGGTTATGCATCCAATGAAACACCTGAACTTATGCCTATGCCTATTTCTTTAGCTCATCGTTTATCTCGTCGTCTTACAGAAGTTCGTAAAGATGGCACGTTAACATACCTTCGTCCAGATGGTAAAACTCAAGTTACTGTTGAGTATGTTGATGGTAAACCAAAACGTATTGATACAATTGTTATCTCTACACAACATAGCCCTGAAGTAACTCAAGAACAAATTAAAGCAGATTTGAAACGCTTTGTTATCGATGCAGCGTTGCCTGCTGAATTTGTTGATGAAAATACAAAATACTTCATCAACCCAACTGGCCGTTTCGTAATCGGTGGCCCTCATGGTGATGCTGGTTTGACTGGCCGTAAAATCATCGTAGATACTTATGGCGGTATGGCTCGTCATGGCGGCGGTGCTTTCTCTGGTAAAGATCCATCTAAGGTAGACCGCTCTGCAGCATATGCTGCTCGTTATGTAGCTAAAAACGTTGTTGCAGCAGGTCTTGCTGATAAATGTGAAGTACAAGTTGCTTACGCAATTGGCGTTGCTCATCCTGTATCTATCTTAGTTGATACTTTTGGTACAGGTCATGTTGAGGAAACTAAAATTCAAGAACTCGTTAAGAAACATTTCGACCTTCGTCCAGCAGGTATTATTGAAATGCTTGATTTGTTAAAACCTCATTATCGCAAAACTGCTGCATATGGTCACTTCGGTAGAACTGATGTAGATTTACCTTGGGAACGTACTGACAAAGCAGCAATTTTAAAAGCTGAAGCTGGCTTATAATACAAAAGGTCTTAGTAGAATTTCTACTGAGACCTTTTATAATAAATGAAAGGAAATAGTGTATGCGTGTCGCAAAAGTTATTATTAATAGACCTGCTAAACAACTTCATAAACCATTAAGCTACTTAATGCCTGAAAAGTTTGGGAATGTCTTACCTGGCACACGTGTACTCATTCCATTAGGCAATAGTCGTGAAGAGGGTATTCTAATTGGTTATGAAGAATTATTAGAACCCCCTGAATTTAAATTACGAAATATTGTTCAAGTATTAGACAATGAACCGTGGTTTACTCCTGAAATGATGGATACTGCACGTCGTTTAAATGAATATTATTTATTCTCTTATGGCGATGCATTACGTTTGTTTACAGTTAATAAAACTCTTAAATCCTATGAAGCACCTAAAGAAGAATGGCTTGTTGTTACGCCTGCTTTTTCTGTAGAACAATTTAGTGAGCGAAAAAAGAAGCAACGAGAGTTAGCCAAATATTTACTTGAAGTAGGTGGTGCATCAAAAGCTTTATTATTGGCTAAAGGATTTTCCCGTATGGTTATTAAACAAGTGAGTGAAGCTCAGGGGATTACCATTGAATCTAGATTTAAAGCTACAAAGACTACCTTTAATGAACTGTTTACAGAAGAAGTCAATATACCATTAACTGATGCACAACAAGCGGTATATGAGCCTATTCAAGAGGCGATGAATTCACATCAACATAAAACCTTTTTATTGCATGGTGTAACGGGTAGTGGGAAAACGCAACTGTATTTAAAAGCCACAGCCCGCTGTATAAGTCAAGATAAGACAGCTATTATACTGGTTCCAGAAATTATTTTGACAGATCAAATTGTACGGCGCTTTGTAGAAACCTTTGGTGATGAAGTTGTAGTATTTCATAGTAAATTGACGGTCCAACAACGCAATAATAACTGGGAGCGTTTACGTCGTAAGGATAGTCATATTATTATTGGTGCCCGATCAGCAGTTTTTGCTCCAGCAGAGGATATTGGTCTTATCGTAGTCGATGAAGAACATGATACATCTTATAAGCAAGAGGACATGGTTCGTTACCATGCGAGAAATGTTGCATTATGGCGTGGAGAAGCACATGGTTGCAAATGTACACTAATTAAATAGTCAACAATATTTGTTTAATCCAGGATTCATTAA
>NZ_CALJSP010000057.1:0-5546 GCF_937975875.1 Veillonella dispar
GAATTATACGACTGTTTACATTTAGAGATAAAGTACAGATAGCTCTTAATCAACGTGTTTCAAAAGAACATTGGGTGAAAGGGGATGTTATTCCTGAGTACACAAAAAATGCACTAATCGCTATTGAAGATAAGCGGTATTATAAACATGGAGCTATTGATGTGCTCGGTATTATTCGCGCCTTTTATACCAATACTATAGCAGGCGAAACTGTAGAGGGGGGTAGTACTATTACACAACAAGTAGTAAAAAATCTCTTCCTTTCATCAAAACGCATCATGAGTCGTAAGGTAGAGGAAGCAATCCTTGCTAGTGAAATGGAACATTACTACACGAAGGAAGAAATTCTCACCATGTATTTAAATACCGTATATTATGGTCACAATTACTACGGTATCTACGAAGCAGCTCATGGATACTTTGGGACAAGCCCAAGCCGATTGACACTAGGTCAAAGTGCTATGCTCGCAGCCTTACCTAATGCACCATCCTACTTAGATCCTTATACGAACTATAAAGGGGCTAAGGCACGACAAAAACTAGTACTCGAACAAATGGTAGACCAAGGAATGATTACACAAGCCGAAGCTGATTATGCATACAAACAAGATTTGGGCCTTGTGGACGAATAATTAAATAACTATAGTAACATCTCTGTTAGTTGATTGATAATTGGCTAACAGAGATTTTTTTTTGACAAATAGTTACGTTCCGAAATATATTATTAAATTGAATAAAAATAATACTTGCATTTATAATTATACAGGTGTATACTATTTTTTGTCAGAAAGAGGGCATGACCGTTGAGCTAGATGCCACGGTGCTTTCACAATTATCTGATATAATATTGATTATATGAGTTAAAATACATAGTAAGTTTTTTATGAGGTGTTATCATGGGTAAAGCAAATAAAGTAGTACTCGCATATTCTGGTGGTTTAGACACATCCGTTATCATTCCTTGGTTAAAAGAAAATTATGGCGCTGAAGTTATCGCCGTATGCGTAGACTTGGGTCAACCTGAGGATTATGATGCAGTTGAGAAAAAAGCGATCAAATCTGGTGCTTCTAAAGCGTATATTGTGGACGCTAAAGAAGAGTTCGTAAAAGATTATGTGTGGCCAACAGTAAAAGCTGGTGCGGTTTATGAAGGTAAATATTTATTAGGTACATCCTTCGCTAGACCTTTGATCGGTAAAATCCTCGTAGATATTGCTAAAAAAGAAGGCGCTGATGCAATCGCTCACGGTGCGACTGGTAAAGGTAATGACCAAGTTCGTTTCGAACTTGCTATCAAAGCATTGGCTCCTAACATGAAAATCATTGCTCCTTGGAGAGAATGGGATTTGAAATCCAGAACAGACTGCATGGAATACGCTGCTAAACACGATATTCCAGTTGTAGCTACAAAATCTCATCCATATTCTATGGACCAAAACGTATGGCATTTGTCCCATGAAGGCGGCGATCTTGAAAATCCAGCAAATGCTCCTAAAGATGATGTGTACTTGGTAACACATACTCCTGAACAAGCTCCAGATGAAGCTGGTTATGTAACTGTATCCTTCAAAGATGGCGTACCTGTAGCAGTAGATGGCCAAGAAGGTACTCCATTACAATTGTTAGAAAAACTCAACGAAATCGGTGCACACTATGGCGTAGGCGTTGTAGATATCGTTGAAAATAGATTAGTAGGCATGAAATCCCGTGGCGTTTATGAAAACCCAGGTGGATCCATCATCATGTATGCTCACAGAGAACTTGAATACCTTTGCCTCGACAGAGCTACATACCACTACAAAGAACTTATTGCTAACAAATACGCTGAACTCGTATACGATGGCATGTGGTTCGCACCATTGATGAACGCTTTGCAAGCATTCGTTGATGAAACTCAAAAAACTGTAACTGGTGAAGTAAAACTTAAATTGTACAAAGGCAACATTATCTCTGCTGGTGCAACTTCTCCATACTCCTTGTACAGCGAAGATTTCGTAACATTTGAAGAAGATGATGTATATAACCAAGCTGATGCGGCTGGTTTCATCAACTTGTTCGGTTTACCTCTTAAAATTAATGCATTAATGAAAGAAAAGGCAGGTAAATAATGGCTAAATTGTGGGGCGGGCGTTTCACAAAAGGCACTGATAAAGCGGTAGAGGATTTTACATCCTCTATCGCTTTTGATGCGCGGATGTACGCCGAAGATATTGCAGGCAGTAAAGCACATGCTACAATGCTAGCAAAACAAAATATTATCTCCGACGCAGATCGGGACGCTATTGTTGAGGGCTTAACAAAGATTAAAGGCCAAATCGATAAAGGTGAGTTCCCATTGTCCGTGGCTCTTGAAGATATTCATATGAATATTGAAAAGCGCCTAACAGATGATATCGGTGAAGCCGGTGGGCGCTTACATACAGGCCGTAGCCGTAATGACCAATGTGCAGTAGATTTGCACATGTACGTGCGTAAAGCCGTAGTAGAAATGGGCGAGCTTATCGTAGATATGCAAAAAGCTCTCATCGAAACAGCTGAAAAATACAGTGATGTTATCATGCCTGGCTATACGCATTTACAACGGGCGCAACCTGTATTATTTGGTCATCATATGATGGCATACTTCTCTATGCTAGAACGCGACTTTGACCGTTTGTTGATGGTCTTCAAACACGCAGACATCATGCCACTTGGTGCAGGGGCCTTAGCAGGTTCTACATACGGTATTGATCAAACCTATACGCAAAAGCTACTCGGCTTCTCTCGTATTTACGAAAATAGTATGGATGCCGTATCCGACCGTGACTATGTAGTTGAATTCTTGTCCTTTGCATCTCTTATGATGATGCACTTGAGCCGCCTTAGCGAAGAATTGATTTTGTGGTCTACCAATGAGTTTAACTTCATTGAACTCGATGATGCTCATTGCACAGGCTCTAGCATTATGCCACAAAAGAAAAATCCTGACGTATGTGAACTTGTTCGTGGTAAAACAGGTCGTACCTATGGTCACTTGTTAGGTTTATTAACTACATTAAAAGGCTTGCCACTTACCTATAATAAAGATATGCAAGAGGATAAAGAGGGCATTTTTGATGCTATCGATACAGTACACTTTGCATTGTCCATTAATGCGGCTATGGTCCGCGGTATGAAGGTCAATGGGGCGCATATGAAAGCTGTCCTCGATGATGACTTCTCTAATGCTACAGATATGGCCGATTACCTTGCGAAAAAAGGCGTTCCATTCCGTGAAGCTCACGAAATCGTAGGTAATGCTGTTCATCATTGCATCGAAAAAGGGTGCGTATTGCTTGATTTATCCGTTGAGGATTTTAAAGCTATATCCGATCATTTTGATGCAGATATCCTTGATGCTATTTCCATCGAAGCTTGCATAGCTGGCCGTAATAACTATTCTGGTACTGCTCCAGAATGTGTGGAAAGACAACGGAACAATGGTAAAGCTGTTATCGCCGGAGAAGAAAAACAAATTGCTCAGTGGAAAGCAATTGTTGAATCTGTGCAAGCATAACTGCTTTAGTAAGCCTAATGTTTTGATTTAGGGCTACATACTGTACGAGAGTAACATTCAGAGTAATCGTTACTTGTGACATTGAAAATTTAAGATCGATATACATATAAGTCTTATGTTAAAGTGCTTTATATTAACCTTTAAGCTTATGTGTATATCGATTTTTTTATTTGAATGATAGATAATTTCTAGAAAAGAGGTATTCTAATTGATAAATTACTATTAAAATAGTATAAATTTGTGTACGCATACAGTGGACTGTGCAAAAATAATAGTCTTGTACTACGACACTATAACCGTGATAGATAGTAAAAATCACATATATACACAGAATAAAATAGGGTAAAAATACACACTGTCATCGTTAAAATGAGTTCTGTTCGTTTTAGATGATAAATTAACTATAATTTATTCAATTCGTGTAATATTGCTTGTCCGCCAATAAAGTACTTTCATTTTGGGTTCACAGGTGTTATTATTTAAAACGTAATAAGAATAAAAACGGTAAATTCACATTCAAGCCCATCACAGCACGAACTGAATTTACTTAGCGGTATATTATATTTAAGTGAATTATGGACGAGAAAAAATTCACCTTAGTGAAAGGGGATTGATACATGAAAACCACCGCTAAAAAAATGTCTGTATTCCAGCTAACCACAATGGTAGCAGCCAATATGCTAGGAGCTGGGATCATTATGTTACCAACTAATTTGGCTCAAGTTGGTACTATTTCAGTTTTATCTTGGCTCGTAACAGCTGTGGGTGCGCTTCTGTTAGCGTATATTTTTGCTCAAGCGGGTATGTTCTCCCAGATTAGAGGGGGCATGGGCGGTTATGCAGAACACCGCTTCGGTAAAACTGGACATTTTATGGCGAGCTATGCTTACAGCATATCTCTCATCATTGCTAATATCGCCATCGCGGTATCTGCCGTAGGTTATGGCGCAGCTTTCTTTGGTGTTGACCTTAATGCAACACAAACAAGCCAAGTAACAATTGTGCTTTTGTGGTTTGCAGCGATTTTAAACTTCCGTGGTAATCGCTTCACAGGTCGACTCAGCAACATGACTATTTGGGGCTCTATTGTGCCGGTTTTATTAATTGGTACAATCGGCTGGTATTGGTTTGACCCGTCTATTTATTGGGCGGCTTGGAACCCAAATGATCTTCCGTTTTACGATGCAGTAAAACAATCCATTTCCCTCACTTTGTGGGGCTTCCTAGGGTTTGAGTCCGCAGCGGCTAATGCTGATGCTGTTGAGAATCCAAAGAAAAACGTACCTATCGCAACTGTGGCAGGTACATTAGCAGTGGCAGTGGTTTACATCTTGTCCACAAATGTTATGGCCGGTATCGTGCCTAACATCGACTTATTAAATTCTAATGCACCATTCGGTTTGACATTCGTATACATGTTCAATGATACAATTGCAAACATCGTTATGGCTGCTATGGTTATTTCTTGCTTTGGTGCTTTACTTTGCTGGCAATTCACATTGTCTCGCGTATTTAAAAGCGCAGCGGAACATGGTTACTTCCCTAAAGTATTCGCTCGTGTAAATAGTAAGGATGCTCCTGTTCGTGGCGTATTCATTTTACTCGCTGTTGAAACATTACTTACATTGTTCACTGCAAGCGACTCCTTGCGTGAGCAATTTGAAATCTTAGTAAACTTAGCGGTTGTAACTAACGTAGTACCATATGTATTGTGCATCTTAGCAGTACCTACAATGATGCGTATGGCTGGCGTAGCTGAAAGCCGTATTAAACGCTCCAATTACGTATTTGGTGCAGGCGTTGTGTATTGCTTATATGCTATCTATGCATGTGGCTTTGATGCTATGGTTGGTAGTGCCGTGGCAGTAAGCATTGGTCTTGTGATCTATGTTTTGCGTAAAGCGTGGGCTACACGCAAAGCGCACCGCTTACAACAAAGTATCGATTAATTAAATAACTCTCGTCTTATAAGAGGCTGTTACTTAGTAACAGCCTCTTTTTTGTATTGTAC
>NZ_CALJSP010000058.1:0-11939 GCF_937975875.1 Veillonella dispar
AGTTTAACTGGGGGTTTAGTCATGCCTATTCGGCGTACAATAAAAAAAGATTTGAGAAAAAATCTCAAATCTTAATTTGATATTCATTTTCAAATATTATACTGTATGTAACAGTTTTATATACAATGAACCGCATATCCCGATCGCCTAGGATGTGCGGTTTTTTATTTCGCCTAGGATGCGTATTTTTTATTCGGCGCCAATAGCATTTTCTAAGGCCCGTTGTATACCTATATAAACAGCCTTAGCCAATGTATCTCCAAATAGGGAGAATGAGCCGGCATCTGTTAGCACATCACCATTTGTATCTATGGTGAGAATGATACCGTCTGTGGATGTTCCTGTAGCAGAAGTCTTGCGTTCTTTTGTAATTGCTTCAGGAATATCTTCGTTAATAAATGGATAGAGGCGTACACTTTCAACACCCCAATCTTGGAGGGCTGCGGTTTTAGCCTCCGTAATTGTCATGATGGCTTTCACCATGGCACTATCTGTTAAAGCCTTGTTTGTAAAGACTAGTATGTTGATTGTGCCAGGCGTCACAAACGCTCCGTCCCGTTCTTCATAGCAATACCCTGTGCCTGCACGATGGGCTGTTTTTTCGTAGCCTGCAGTAACGATGGTCTCCACAATCGTATCGTGTTCCTCGACCTTGGCGTATGCGTGAAGGTTCATTGTAGCAGAGGTGAGCAGTGCTGTACTAAAATGAACAGGTGTATCGATATGCTCGAATTCTTGGGCTAAATAATTTGCTACAGATCCACCAGGTAAATCTTTTTCTGTTTCAATCTGATAAGTTAATTGTTGATTTCGTACAGCTAACGTATGGTGATACCCACCATTGAGTTGACCACTAGATAAGGAATAATGGATGTCGTCAAAGTGTACTGTAACGGAATTTGATTCTTGCGTTACATGACCTCCTGTTGCAAGCTCTTGTGGTGCTTCATATGGATTGTTGAACATGTAAGTCTCCCTAGATTTAGATTGTTATATATGTAATATAACGATATAATAACTTTACTATCATTTTGTAAATGTATATGTAAAATTATAGCATATAGATATACTGTTACTAAATTTAATAGTGTTTATTTATAGTGTATAGAGCTTTAGTTATAAAATGATACTAAGGAGGTTTACTGTGTCAGATATCTTAAGTACAATATCTGGGCTGATCTTTAAAGATGCTAATATTCTAGTTCAATTTAGAGACTGGTTCTTTTCTCAAGCGGGCAATATATTATTAGCTCTTATTATATTTTGGGTAGGTCGTTATGCTATTAAATGGGTGAAAACCTTTGCTGTCCGTATTATGACTAAGGCCTCTTATGACTCTGCTGCGATGAGCTTTATTACGCAGATCATCAATTATGCATTGCTAGTAGGTCTAATATTGATTTGCTTAAATCAAATTGGTGTTCCTACTACATCCTTTGTAGCAGCCTTTGGTGCCTTTGGTTTAGGTATTGGTTTGGCCTTACAAAACAACTTATCTAACTTGGCATCAGGCTTATTAATTCTTATATTTAAGCCTTTTAGAGCAGGTCATGTTATTCAAGTTGGAGATACTGTAGGTAGTGTTAAGTCTATTCAATTTATGTATACTATTATCACTACTAAAGATCAAAAAAATGTGTATATACCAAACTCTATCCTTACCTCCCAAGCCATAACTAATATTGCTTATACCCACGAAAGGGTTATCCCGTTCGTCTTTGATATTGGTTATAACAATAATCATCATGAAGCAATTAAAATCTTAAAAAATATTTTTGCTGCTGATAAACGTGTACTCAATCCTAAAAACATGGAAATTGGTATTTCTGAATTTGGCGATAACTCTGTACGCATTGCTGCCTATGCACGCGTTAAGTCGAAAGACTTCTTAGATGTGCAATATGGAATTATGTCTGATGTAAAAGATGCGTTCGATAAATATGGTATCGACATTCCATATCCTCAACGTGTTGTATATCTTCAAAATGTAGATAACTCTACTGGTGAAATTAAGGGAACTAAGAAAAAGGCAAGTGGAACGGATGTTGCCATTGATGATAACCCTGAAAGTTAATATGTGATACAGAAAGTGAGATATATGATATCTTTAACAACTAATGTTTGTATAGTTTGGAAACGACTTATTTTGATGATAGCCTTTATAGGCGCTATTATTTTCGGTACTAGTGTTTCTCATGCGGCGTATATTGCGCCACCATCTACGATAGGTGAGGCTGTTGTTCTCATTGATGCGGATACAAAAGAAATCCTATTTGCAAAGAATCCTGATAAGTGGATGCATCCTGCGAGCACTACGAAAATGGTTACATTGTTAACAGCTCTAGAACTCAAAGGTACACAACTTGATGAACTGGCGACTATTAGTAGTTATGCCACTAGTATGGAGGAATCCAATCTGGGGGTTCGCGTTGGTGATCAAATTACCTTGGAAGGCGTTCTTGAAGGCATGATGGTTGCCAGCGGTAATGATGCGGCCGTTGTAGTAGCAGAAAATGTAAGTGGCTCTGTAGAGAATTTTGCAAAGGACATGAATCGCGTTGCTGCAAAAGCAGGGGCAAAAAATAGTGTATTTTTAAATCCTCATGGTTTGACACAAATGGGCCATCACTCTACGGCTCGTGACTTGGCGATGATTGCAGCGTATGGTATGAAATACCAAATGTTCCGCGATAAAGTAGCCAATGATTATTATAAGGTGCCTTATCAAAACCGTACGCCAGAAACAATTCGCACTACAAACCATTTCATTCGCAATAAATATCCCGGTGCTAATGGTTTAAAAACTGGCTTTACGAATGCTGCAGGGGAATGCTTGATTGCATCGGCTACCCGTAATGGTCATACTATGATTGTAGTCATGCTTAACGATGATAACCGTTGGGAAGAAGCAGTACAATTCCTTGATTACGGCTTTAAACTTCGTGGAGTTATTTAGGGAAACTATTTTGTAATGGGGGATATATGAGTTCATTCTTTGCCTTTTTAAAACGGATGCGCTTTATCAATCGATGGAGCCTCATGCGTAATACAGAAATTGAAAATATTCAAGAACATAGCCTCGAAGTAGCGATGGTAGCTCACAATTTAGCAGCTCTCAAAAATGAATACTTTGGTGGTAATGTGGACATTAATAAGGTAGCGGTCATTGCCATGTATCATGAGGTGAGTGAAATCTTTACAGGCGACATGCCAACACCGATTAAATATTTTGATCCAAAACTTCGTGAACTGTATGGTGAAGTTGAAACATTAGCACAAGAGAAAATGTTATCTACCTTGCCAGAACGATTACAAGCTGTTTATAAGCCTTTCATAGTAGATGCAGAGGATAATCCTGAGTGGCCTATCGTTAAGGCGGCAGATACAATTTCGGCCTATATGAAATGTGTAAACGAACTCAAGGCAGGGAACGATGAGTTTAAAGAAGCACATGACTCCATTTTGGCTAAACTGAAAGCACTCAACATGCCAGAAGTAGATATGTTCCTTGAGACTTATATGCCTGCTCTTGGTAAAAGCTTGGATGAGCTAAATTACTACGAAATCAAATAATGATTAAAAAAGAGACGACTAGCGGTCGTCTCTTTTTATTCTATAAAAATAGCCATAACATCTTAATAGACGTCACAGCCATTTTACATCTCAAATAAAGTTTTAGAGATGAGCTGGACGTTCCTAGGCATCTAGCTATCTCTGTTATATTATTATAAGTTTTTGCTAAACAGATGTCAAAGCCTGTAAAGCTTACAAAGATATTATAAAGCATAACAAATTATAATATTTATTTACCTTCTATAATTTCTTGATTCCTCATTAATATTTTTTTTCCACGCCACGAGAATGCCCGGTGCCCATATTTAGCTTTGAACTCTTTGTTTGTAAGCATTTCTAGTTCATCAATATCGATGTGTGGTTCGATTTGTTGGAACTCGGGAATTGGTGTTGTGGGAATACCTTGATTATGGGGGCACACCTCTTGGCATACATCGCAACCAAATACTAATGGAGTTTTAGCTATAATATGTTGTTCTTGGTCAGTGAGTTCTCCTTTTTTCTGGGTTAAGTAGCTTTTACAAGTATCATATTTGAATTCTTCGTGCCCTAAGCATTGACCTAGACAAGCGGTAATACAACGATTACAACCCATGCAAGATTGTTCAAGTGGTGTGTTCGGCTCAAATTCTAAGGTGGTTAATATCGTTCCTATTACTACGTAGGATCCCCATTTAGGACTGATAAAACAATTGTTTTTGCCATAAAAGCCAAGGCCCGCTAAGTATGCCATGTAACGGTCTGCTAAGGGAGAGGTGTCACAATGTATAGAAAACTGAGCTGAAGTATTTATTTTTTGTAATTTTTCAATAAGTTTTTCTAAATATTCATTAATGACCAGGTGATAATCTGTGCCCCATGTATAGCGGGACAGATTGGATGGACCATTATGTTCTACGTAGTATGGAAAGAGACAGACAATAGCACTTTTAGGTGTGAACTCAGTTGTTCCTAGTAGTCGTTCCTCCACATCTGCAGCTGTAAATGGACAGGGATTAGTTTCGTACAAAATGGTTTTTGCATTTTCAGGTAGAGGCCAAGGGGCAATCCCAAATTCATAAATATGTAATTCTTTGCAAAATTCCTGTAAATTTATATCTTTCATCATAGATTTAGTGGCGAATAATTGGTAAAATAAAAGTATAAGAAACGTGAGGAATTCTATAGATTCCTGCTAAGTTTGTAGTTCGGTGATATCTGTATTTTTGTGGTTATCATCCAGTTCTGTTAGTATTAGTATACCATTGAGAGGACAGATTATGTTAGCATTTATGAAAGTATTACAACCGAAGACGGTGGAAGAGGCTTATGAATTAGCCACAAAAAACAAAACTGCCCCAATGCTAGCTGGCGGCTGCTGGTTGCGTTTAGGTCGACGCACATGGCCTGCAGTGATTGATATGGCTAGTCTTGACTTGCGTTATGTTCGCGAAGAGGATAACGAATTTGTCATTGGTGCTATGGCAACGCAAGGCGACGTGGAACGTTTTGAGCCATTACAACAATTCTGTGGTGGTGCTGTTGTTAAAGGTGTTAAAGAAATTCTTGGCATTCAATTCCGCAACACTGCTACTATGGGTGGATCTGTAGCAAGCCGCTTCGGCTTCTCCGACATTATTCCTGCATTAATGGCAGTACATGCAGACATCGTTACTTTTAAAGGTGGCCGCATGTCCATGCAAGATTATATGAAATACAGAGAACGTGATATCCTCGTGGAAATTCGCATTCCTAAAGTAGACGTACCTGTAGCTGTTGAAGCTCTACGTATCTCTCGTGGTGACTTCCCGGTGTTGACAGGTGCTATTCGCCGTGATGATAAGAGCGTTGAATTGTACATCGGTACAAGACCTGGCGTGCCTCAATTAGCAGAACAAGCAAGTGCGCTACTTTCAGAAAAAGGATTGGTTGTAGCAAAAGAAGCAGGTCAATTAGCATCTGAAGAATTGGTATACCAATCTAACTCTCATGCGTCCAAAGAATACCGAATGGAAATGGTAAAAGCAATGGTTCAACGCTTGGCTAAGGAGGTGGCACAATAATGGAATTAGTACTTAATATTAATAATAAAAATGTAACTGTTAATGTGCCAACTGATGAAATGTTGTTGGATACATTGCGTAATCTTGGTTATTACAGCGTACGTTGTGGCTGTGACACAACAAACTGTGGTCTTTGCACTGTATGGGTAGATGACGAAATTATCTTGTCTTGTGCGTACCCTACATTCCGTGCACCAGGTCACAAAATTACTACATTAGAAGGCTTACAAGAAGAGGCTGAATTATTAGCGGATTGTATTGCTAGTGAAGGTGCTGACCAATGTGGTTTCTGCACAACTGGCATGATGATGAGTGCAATCAACTTGAAACGTAAAAATCCAAAGGCTAGTGATGATGAAATCCGCGAGTACCTCATCGGTAATTTGTGCCGTTGTACTGGCTATGAATCACAACTTCGAGGGGTTCGTAAATTCTTAGAAGGAGGCCTGAAATAATGAATAAGCACATCGGTAAGTCCTATGACAAAGTTGACTATAAAGGTATCTTGTCTGGTAAACCATCTTATACAGGTGATTTTGTTCCAAAAGATGCGCTCGTTATTAAGGTACTTCGTAGCCCTCATGCACAGGCACGTATTAAATCTATCGATACATCTAAAGCTAAATTGATTCCAGGCGTTGAAGCAATCTTCACACATGAAGATGTGCCGAATACTCGCTTTACATTGGCCGGTCAAACATATCCGGAGCCATCTGCTTATGATGCTCTCATCTTGGATCCTGTAGTTCGCTATGTAGGCGATGAAGTAGCTCTTATTGTGGCAAAAGATGAAGCTACAGCACTTAAAGCGATGCCTCTAATCAAGGTTGAATACGAAGTACAAAAACCTGTACTCGATATGCATACGGCTATCGACCATGAAACAGTAGTTCACCCTGAAGATGATATTCACAATAATATCCCTGTAGGTCAAGATTATAAACGCAATATTTGCGTATCCTATCATAAACGAGTAGGCGATATTGAGGCTGAACTTGCAAAATGTGATTATGTAGTAGAAGGTACTTATTTTGACCAAGCGACACGCCAAACAGCGATGGAACCGTTTCAAAGCTTTGGCTATATAGATGCATTGGGCCGCGTAGTTATTGTATCTTCCACGCAGATCGTATTCCATGTACGCCGACATATTGCACGTGCACTTGGTATTCCTGCGACAAAGGTTCGCGTAATCAAACCTCGTATCGGCGGTGGCTTCGGTTCTAAACAAACGGCTTGTACAGAAATTATGACAGCGTTTGTGGCGTGGACATTGAAGAAACCTTGCTATCTCTTATACGATCGTACGGAAGCGCAAACTTGCTCTACTACACGTCATGCTCGTGAATGGAAAATCCGTGTAGGTGCTACAAAAGATGGCCTTATCAAGGTAATTGATATGGATTCCATTACCGATGCTGGTGCTCATGCAACTCACTGTTTCACTACAACTACAGCTGGTGAGCATAAGTCCATTCCTTTATACAATAAAGCGACAGCAATTCACTACGGTACAGAAGGCGTATACATGAACCATACACCAGGCGGTGCATTCCGCGGTTATGGTGCGACCGAAGCGTTGTGGCCTTTAGAGTGTGCTGTTAATAACTTGGCGGACAAAATGGGTGTAGACCCTGCTGAATTGCGTCAAAAGAACTTGATTGCTCAAGGTGAACAAAGCTTGGTATATGCTCCAGATGAATATCTTGATTCTGGTTTGTTCCAAGACACTGTAAACCGCGTAAAAGAAATGGCTCGTTGGGATGAACGCCCTCATTCTTGGGATATTGATGAACGTTATCGCGGTGGCCTTGGCATGGCATTGGCATTACAAGGTTCTGGTGTTGCTAACATTGATGTAGCATCTGTAGAAATTCGTCTCGGTGATGATGGTAACTACACATTGTATACTGGTTCTTCCGATATGGGCATGGGTGCTAATACTGTATTGACTCAAATGGCTTGTGAAATCATCGGCTGTCCTATGGAATACATGACAGTTGTTGAATCCGATACAGACATCGTACCATTTGATCCAGGTTCCTATGCATCTAGTACAACATACGTAACTGGTACGGCTGCTAAGATGGCTGCTGAAGAATTACGCACTAAGATTATTGCTAAGTTCGCTCAATTCTTCGATACAGATGTAGAAAATATCGACTTTGATGGTGTTGTAGCTACTACAAAAGATGGTTCCCAAACAATGGATATCCATCAATTGGCTCCAAAATTATTGGTAGGCGTTAACGCTGAACAATTGTCTGGTTTTGCTACATGGGGCAGTCATACATCCCCGCCTCCATTCATGGCAACTATTGCAGAGGTGAAAGTAGACAAACAAACAGGTAAGGTTATTCCTCTTCATACATACTCCTGTATCGATTGCGGTACTGTTATTAACCCTAAATTGGCTCGCGTTCAAGTTGAAGGCGGCGTGGTACAAGCTATCGGTATGGCACTATATGAAGATGTGCGTTATTCCAATAATGGTCGCTTAGAGACTAATAACCTTATGACTTATAAAATTCCAACCCGTCAAGATATCGGTGAGTTACATGTAGACTTTGTAGAGTCTTATGAACCGACAGGCGGATTTGGTGCTAAATCTATTGGTGAAGTTGTTATTAATACGGCTAGTCCAGCTATTCAACATGCTATTAAAAATGCAGTTGGTGCGGACGTTCGTACATTACCTATGACACCTGAGAAGGTATTTATGGCTATGGACGAGAAATATAAAGTATAGAGGTTTCTATTTACTTTTCCTTTCTAAGGAGGCCTGGTTTTATGACATCACAAACATCCTATTGGAATCGATTGATTCAGCCGGGAATCGTGGCCCTTGTTGGGGCTGGCGGTAAAACGACTGTGCTTTCAAAATTAGTAGAATATGGACGGCTGAAAGGTCAGCCTATCGTAGTTACGACTACGACTCGACTCTATGAATCTCAAGTAGCTCATTATGAACCGATTTATACTCGGAATATTAATGAAGCCGATGAATATTGTACTGATCGTGTGTTGCGTGGATATTGTGGTGCGTGGTTCTCTGGAATTACAGGAACAAAAGTGGACTCCTTAGATTGTGATCTTATCGATGGTTTAGCAAAGTTACATCCGAACTGGCAAATTGTAGTAGAAGCAGATGGGGCAAAGGAAAAATGGCTTAAGGCGCCTAAGACGACTGAGCCAGTTATCCCATCTCTTACAAAGACTACAATTGGTCTAGTGAATTTACAAATGTTAGGGGCCCCTCTAGATGATGAGCACGTACATAATATCGAGCTCGTTCAAGATATCGTTAAACGCGATATGGGTGCCATTGTAACACCTCGCATGTTAGCCGACCTTGTGCTCCATAAACAAGGCTTATTCCAATACAGTAAAGGTAAAAAAATACTATTCTGTACTGGTTATGAAACAGTGCAACATCGCATTATCGATGATTTTATTGATCATATTGTAGATAGCGACATTTCCGCTATCATCTTAGCTGATGGATATAAAGCAAGTTGTGAAATCCGTCGCATTATTCAATGTCGGTAGGTACTCATGACTTATGTGAAAGCAAAATCTAATAGCGCTTTCAGTCCCATGAGAGACCCCATAGACCGTCACCCTTTGCATATTGGTATTGTCCTCCTAGTAGGGGGACAATCCAAACGCATGGGGTGTAATAAGCAGCTTTTACCATGGCGTGGTAAAACTGTTTTAGATGCGGTCTGTGGGGCTCTTCATTGTGGATATGAAGATTATGTAAAATCTACTGAATTCTGTAAACTACCTTTTGTAGCGGTTACTGGTGATGATCATGAAAAATTGGAACCTATTGTTACAAGCTATGGGTTCGAAGTAGTTCGGAATGAACATCCTGAGCGTGGACAGGGTTTGTCCATAGCGATAGGAGTACGTCATTTGGTAGAAAAATCACCGATACCGCTAGATGGCATTCTTTGCTCTGTAGGGGATCAACCACTATTGACGGGGAATGTTGTACATCAGGTTATTAGTGCATTTAGTGATAACTTTCATTCGAAAACTATCGTCGTCCCACATTATGGGGCGAATTATCAGTCGGGAAATCCTGTTCTCTTTGGTTCTCATTGGTTTGATCATTTACAACATATCCAAGGGGACCAAGGGGGCAAGACTATCATTCGTGGTGATGGTAAAGACCATGTTATCAAATTGTGGATTCGTGACGATGTTGGATATGATATTGACACACCCGATGATTTTGAGCGTTTGAAACAACGTGAAAGTGAGGCATTATGAAACCATTAGTGCTTATGCGTGGAGGCGGAGATATCGCTTCTGGCGCTGTATATAGATTGAAACGTGCAGGCTATCCGGTAGTGATTAACGAAATCGCTATTCCTACCATGATTCGTCGTGAAGTATGTTATGGCAATGCCGTGCATCGTGGGGAAATGATTTTGGAACGCTTTGTAGCTCGTCATGTAGCCCTTAGCGAAGTAAAGGATACATTGGCACAAGATGTTATTCCTGTAGTAACTAGCTCCTATGAAGAGTTATTAGATACATTGAAGCCAGCCATTGTGGTGGATGCTATCTTAAGTAAGAAGAACCTTGGTACTAAACGTGATGATGCAGATCTCGTTATTGGTGTAGGGCCGGGATTTACTGCAGGAGATGACGTGGATGTGGTTATTGAAACTATGCGTGGTCATTATTTAGGTCGCTGTATCTACGATGGCCCGGCGCAACCTAATACGGGTATTCCTGGTAATGTCGGTGGTTATACTCATGAGCGTGTTATTCACTCGCCAAAGGCTGGTCTATTTACAGCTAAGCGCCATATTGGAGATTCTGTACAAGCTAATGAAGTCATTGGCTATGTAGATGAAGAACCGGTACGTGCTAAAATTACAGGTATTCTTAGAGGCATTCTTAAGAGCGGGCTCATCGTATCTGACCATTTTAAATTGGCCGATGTAGATGCTCGTTGTGAAGAAGCTCATTGTTATAGTATTTCAGATAAATCTCTCGCTGTTGGTGGTGGCGTTTTAGAAGCCGTTACTGCATGGGATTATGAAAGGAATCAAGATGGAAACGATCTATGATGTGATGAAAGACCGTCTTCAGCTTACAGAAACTACGTTGATGGTTACTGTATTATCTGGTCCTCGTCAAGGGGATAAAGCAATTTATGCTGAAGATGGTAGTGTTTTGTATGGCACACCAATCGAAGGCTTTATGGTAGATAAAGCAAAGCTCAATTCTTTGTGCATGGTAGGCGAAGTTGAATGTTTCGTACAACCTGTAGAAAATGATCCGTCTGTTCTCGTATTAGGCGCTGGTCATGTGAGCCGTGCTATTACAGATTTATTACTATTTATTGGATGTCGTGTTACTGTTGTAGATGACCGCCCAGAATATGTAGTTCCTGAATTCTTTGACGAACGCGTAACTCGTAAATGCTTGCCCTTAGAAAACTTTAAAAATGATTTACCTCTTGATGAATATAATGGTTTTATCATTGTTACACGTGCTCATGAGTATGACAATGTATGTTTAGAACAATTGCGCGACTACTTACCAACCTATATGGGGGTTATGGGCAGTCAAAAGCGCATTCATTATGCATTTGAAGTATTGCGTGAACAAGGTTGGACACAAGAAGAATTAGATATGGTATATGCACCAATTGGTCTAGAATTAGGTGCACAAACTCCTGAGGAGATTGCATTATCTATCGTTAGCGAATATTTGGCAGTGGTGCGTGGTAAAAAAGGCGGCTCATTGCGGAAAGGTAGAGTGAGCCATGAATCGTGAGTTTATTGAATATTTAAGTGCTCGTAAAAATGAAACATTAGCTGTAGCTACAATTTTATTTACCCGTGGTTCTACACCACGTAAGGCTGGCACATCTATGGTAGTATTCCCAGATGGATCTATCTTTGGTACTATCGGTGGTGGTCGTGCTGAAAATGAAATTCGCCTAAGTGCTGTTGATTCTTTGAATAAAAAAGAAGCACATCGTCGTATCGAAGTCCTTTTAGATGATGATGTAGCTGTCAAAGAAGGCATGGTATGTGGTGGACAGATGGATGTGTGGATTGAAACACAAAATATTTAAGTCTATAACTATAGAAAAATCATATCTTATAATTGTTTATAAATTTACAGTGCTTCTAAAATGAGTTAAAATATAAGGTACAGCCAAGTAGTTGGTTGTACCTTATTATTTTGTATAAGGAGCTATTTTTATGCATATTGACGCACTTATACATACCTTTAGGCTTCTTGATATTGCTGATATCTTAATCGTTGCCGTAGGTATTTATTACTTATATAAAT
>NZ_CALJSP010000059.1:0-4174 GCF_937975875.1 Veillonella dispar
CAGTAACACAAGGGCTAGCATCAAAATACGTTGAATCATAAAAACCTCTCTCAAACTAAACAGTCAAATACAGCTATTTACTTAATAGCTTAATCCATTCCATATACCATGGACTAAAGATGGAACTATTTTCAAGTCTCTCCTTATATGTTCCTTCTTCCCGCCATTGAGGCTCTTTTCGTAACTTTGCCGCATCATCAAAACTTACGTATTCGATCATATCTCTTAGCTGTTTATGTGTATAAGACGTTTTACTTTCATCATAATTAATGCGATAGCTGTAAACGTAAACAGAATCTCTCACAACATGACGGAGATAGGATTCACGATTAGGCTTATAGGAATCAACCAAAGAACCTGCAATCCCATTATTCCATACTACTGCGTATTGTGTAGGTGTTTCTAAGTCACCATATTTATATAAAAAATATAGTATTGGGATCTTAATAATCGTTACATCTTTATTTTTGTCCTTGATTGAGCTACGTATTACCCGTATTTTAGCTCCTGTATCTTCATATAGTCTCACATCATATACTCCATCCTCAACGGTTTCACTGATTAATTTAGCCGTTTTAGGAATACGAAAGCTATAATTGCCCCAATGCTCAATTTGGCTATAATTATCCAAGCTAGATAAAGACTCTATAGATGGAATAATATAATTACTCATCACCACCTCAGGTGCTTTGTTTTGATATGGATCTTCTGTATTAACCCAGCCACCATAGGTAACTCCATACGTGGTCTTTGTATCATTTGGAGTGAATTCCGTATACATTACGCGAGAACTGTTTGACATGAGCTTCCAAGAGGCATTCCTCAAGCCTCGATACGTATATTTTCCTTCACCATCAGCATATTTACTAAGTTCTTTCCCATGAGGTGGTCCTACTACTAGAAATGTACTGAGACTTTGAACAGCAAATAATGGCCCTTTCCCAGTCTCTGTTTCTACAACATCACCACGAAAGCTAACATTTGGGACGGATAATCTAATATTCTTATCCCCTTCATGAATCAATACAACTGTAGACTGCGAATAATCTGCAAGCTCCAACGCCTTAGCAAAACCAGGATGTTCCGAATTTAGCTTATCAAAGGTAGATAAAGAGTTTGTAGAATTTGATTTTACAAATTGACTATATGACTCTGCCTTTTGCTCCGCTACTTCATTAATATGACGATAATTCTCATACGCATTAGCAGGAATACTCGCATCTGCTCCAGGCATAGGCGGTTGTCCAGCTGGCACTTCGATCTGTACAGCACTTACATTCATGGTGAAAGCAGCTGCTAATGCTATCATAATTACACTTTTACGTAACATAAAACCCTCTCTTTTTCTTCTCTCACATTACAACAAAATAAGCACAATCTTATTAGCATAAGTATACTATGCAAACAAGACTGTGCCTATAATTAATAATTTTATAATTTAGTATATAAGAGTTACTTCTAATTGATATTTATAAGGTTTATCTCAATTTGACGATATAAATCTTTATCCCTATAATATAAGTAGATAGCTAGACGAGTCGAAACGTCAGGCGCATCTCGAAAAAAGTAAAACATTAGGAAATGGCCTTTCAGTTATCTAGTCACACTAGGCAACGGAGGGCTATTTGCTTTTTGTAAGGCAAATAAGGGCTACAAGTGCTCCACTAATCAGAACCACCCGTAAAACGGGTGGTTTGCTCACGGGCTATAAGCCCGTAGTACTAGGCCAGCGTCTAAAGGCGCTGGCTTTCACTACGTTCAAGCCGCATAGCCATTGACTCGTAACGTTCCCCTTAAAGGGGATGTGTATTACTTGCTACCCTTAAAAGGGTCCTCATATTCTTTTACACTAAGTTTATCTTTCATTTGGTCATGTAACTCTTGCTCACGTATATATTTCTTTACTGTAGCCTCATTTAAACCTACTGTACTAACATAATAACCCTCGGACCAAAAGTGTCTATTTCCAAATTTATACTTTAAGTTTGCGTGTTTATCGAACATCATTAGCGCACTTTTCCCTTTTAAGTATCCCATAAAAGATGATACTGATATTTTAGGTGGGATTAATACTAGCATATGCACATGATCAGCCATAAGCTCCCCCTCTATAATCTTGACGCCCTTATATTCACATAAACGTCTCAGTATTTCACGTAAACTATTTCTGTATTGATTATATATAACTTTACGTCTATACTTAGGTGTAAATACTATGTGGTATTTGCATAACCATTTTGTGTGCGCAAGGCTCTGTGTCTTTGTTGCCATATAAAATCACCTTTCTTTTGCATATAATGCGGCTTGAACACCTACATTATACTTAAGCAAGGTGATTTTTTTGTATAACTTTCGTTGCCGCACCCGCATAGCGGGTGGTTTAATGATTCGCGACTACGTCGCGAACCAGTCTAAAGACAATAATAAAAGCCAAGCTATTTTTAAATATGAATAGCTTGGCTTTTGCATTATGTAAATAAATTAAGAATATATCAGAAATCTAATATGAATGTTTAGGAGCTTTTAAGAACTAACGAAGAATCAGTCCAGCAATCACAAGTAGAATCGGAACTAATATAGCAAAAGCCGAAATAAAACAAACTATAACAACAATAGTACCATACGTTACTACACATAACTTTATAAAAAAATCCATAAAATTATATACACACATACCCACGGTAGATTGTTCTTTTAAAGAAATGAACCAAGCTTTTACTCTATAATATATATTAGGTTTATCAAATGCTGGATATAACTTTTCATACCATAAAATTACCCATGGTAAAGCCCAAATATTCCCAAAGCATAGTATCAATACGGGAAGATAATCTCTTAATGGGTACGCTTCTAATACATATCGATCGTACAGTAATGTATAAATCCCCCAAATAGAGGCTCCCCAAATAAATAAAAGTACAAACTTTAACAAGAGACCCAAAAGAAGTTTAATTCTCCATCCGAGTTTATCCACTGCTTTAACCATTCCATTCCTATTCATAAGCTATTACGGTTCATCATCATAGGCAATGCCATATGCTTTTTTATACATCAAATTAGGCAATTTATATTTTTCGTCACCAAATTCAGCAGGTAGAATCATAGCTTTTAGGTTTTCTGCATAGATTCGTTGTTGGCGAGTCTGTCCATTATTGTAATAGGTACCGCCATCATTAACGGTTCCAGTGATACCTGAGTTTTCTTGTTTTGCACGCCAAATAGAGATATATGGCGTCTTATCACCTTGTTTTAAACTGTTATCATGAGCATTAATCAAATGGCGCAAAGAACGATCCATTTGGTAATCGTATTGTACTGAAAGTCCTTGAATCATATTAGCAGCAGGCATGGAAACATAAATGCTGGCTTCGATACGACGATGACCATTCGGTGCCGTTACAGACTTAACAGATGAAAGGTCCAAATATTTTCCATCCCCTCGTCCAGAGTCAGCACTCGAATCGATGTGCTCAAATCGCTCTGAGTTTAATAAGTCAGCCTGTGTTACGGCTTGGCCTTTAATAGGCAATACGAGGCAGGCTAATAACCATAGTGAAAGTAAATATATACGTTTCATCGTCCACCTCACGGTACCACAATATCATCAAAATGCTGCTGATACACAGACATAAACATAGCATCCGCTATATCATACATAATAGTGTTATTACGATTAAGTGGGAACTTACGCGTATCATTCACATAATGCATTGGCTTCGTCGCACCATCAAAAGTATACTTCGCCACATCTACCTCTGTCATAGCTAAACCAGACTTACTTTCACTAGCCTCAATTAAAGCTATCATAGACGGACTCGGATTCATTATACGAGACGAATGAATAAGGGTCGCTAACGAATAGTTAGTATCATAATCCACAGTGAGCTGTCGCTCGTCAATGGTAGATTGATAAGACGTATCCATCACAACATAGTAGGTCCCACGCAAAGAATACTGTGGCGGTGCATAGCGAAGGGCCTCAATGGAATACGTGTTCAAATAGATATACAAGCCACCACTCTCCATAGAACCATTCATCGACCGAGTATGAACCAGCTTGAACTGTGGTGACGTCTTCAACTCCTGAAATGTGATTGCCTCTGTAGGCATGGTGAAAGCCAGTAACACAAGGGCTAGCATCAAAATACGTTGAATCATAAAAACCTCTCTCAAA
>NZ_CALJSP010000060.1:0-3155 GCF_937975875.1 Veillonella dispar
GGTTGGCTGGAAGTCCCAATGCTCGCAGACCGATAAGTCGCCAATTTCACGCAAGTCCCAAGGAAGGTGTCTTTTGCTTATCTCTTCTTATATTCTTGTGTTTTTATTTCTCTATAACTGACTCATCCAGCTGTGTACCATCAGGTAAGAAAGCTTTTACAATCAATTTATTTGGTGTAACAGTCATCGTCATATAGTTATTTTTTTCACGATCTGGTGCCACGTATACATCTAAAGGATGCTCTTTCCATTTAGGGCGGCCAGCATCTCCGGCTATACCAGTAAGGATATATAGTGGCCCCGATGCATCACGCTCAAAGTTGCGCACATGCCCTCTATTGCGATAGGAGTGTAAATGCGCAGACAGTACTAAGTCTACATTAAACTCATCGAAGATTGGCATAAATAATACGCCTTCGTCATCAAAGCCAACAGCTCTACTTCCACCGGGTCCCTCAAAGGCATATTGGAATGGATCTCTATGCATAAGAACTACGGTCCATTTTTTCGTATTAGCTGCTAAATCTTGACGTAACCATTGAACTTGTACATCGTACAAATCTGGATGATGCGTATCATGATTGTCCTCATGATTACTTTCATATAACATCGTATCTAATACAACATAATGTACATCGCCAAAATCGTAAGAATAATACCGGCGATTGAATGTTTCATTTCCGTTAGGTGGTACTGCAAAATAATTCAAATATGCATAAGGCTCGAGCATTTTCCAATCTAATGTATACATCTCATGATTGCCTAAGGTCGGTGCTAACGGCACATTAGCACTCAATGGTCTGATGGAATTTAACCAAGTGCGCCATTGATAATCTTGTTCCCCGTTATCTACAAGGTCCCCCATGCTAATATACAGAGCCGTCCTTGGATTGCGATGTGCGGAATCTTTAACAAGCTGTTCCCATCCGGAATAATCTCCAGACTGAGAATCTGGATAGATAAGAACATCATATACACTAGAGCCGGCAGTTTCCAATGAGTACCAATCACTGCGACGATCATCACCATAACCAATGCGATATTCGTATTTAGTACTAGGTGTTAGACCTGTCAAAGTACCCTCATGGATATAGGTGGTACTACCGTCATCGGTAAAAACTTTATCTGTAGCGCCTATACTTTGAATATTTTCAGCCCCGTCTAGACGATACTCTATGACCGCATCAGCTTCACTACTATCTGATTGCCACATAATAGTACGGCTTGTGCTGTTATCTTTAGCGACAATTTGTCGAATATAACGGCCTTCAGAATCAAGAAGCGGGTTTATCTCTTGCCCACTTACAACAGCCGCAGTCCAAGCCAATCTACTTTGAATGGCATCTTTATATACATAGCCACCTATGACTAATACAACCAATGCTGCAATAGCTATAATTGTTTTTAATAGTTTACTTTTATTCATATAGTTCCTTTATGTAAATATGTATTAAGTACTAATATGAACACATTATAAAACTTAAACTTAACTTTAAGTCAAATAAGATTTTTCTATACTTCTTGAACATCTACTTTTCTATATCTAGCAGAAATACATCCCAACATATTTAATTGCGGTATGTTCCATTCATTAGGTAAATAGATATTACAGGTAAGCTCATCACCTATAGAGTTGTTAGCTATAAATTGATAGCGCCCTAATTCTTCATTACTGCATACTCTTTCAAGCTGATTTAAAGTAGTGTCCCCCCAAAATCGACTAAATTCAGTCCAAATAGTTTCTACATCAGCTTGAGATAACTCAACCTGTAATCTATATTTTATGCCAACTTTGCATCGTTTTTTTAAGCCCTTTTCATCAGCACTACAAACCTTTGTCGCCCCCTTTTCAAAAGACCATTCTAGCCCATCCAATGATTGAACTTCGGTGGAAATAAGATCTTTAAATTTTGAAAAGTCTCCGAGAAAATGTTTACACGCTACCTCGAATGTATCCAATTTATCTACATTGCTCAATTCACAATACCCCTATTAAAAAGATTTATCTATTATTTTTCGTAATATTGTTTCATTTGTGTATAGCCATTAACGATGACTTCAATTTCACCGGTTCTAGGATGGAATATAAGACCATGAATAGGTACGTCTTTCGGAATCAAAGGATTCATCCGCAATTCGTCTACAGTGTCTTCTACATTTTCAGCAGGGTGTGTAAATCCATCTGCCCAGCGTTCCATTTCTTTACGGACCATATGAATCGCTTCTGGTGCAATGCCACGAGCCAACATTTTTTCTGTTAGATCTTTTGCTGTAGTTTTTGCCATACCACATTCGTGATGACCTATGATAAAGATTTCGTTAACGCCTAGCTCATAAATACAAACAAGTAAACTACGTACTACGCCATCAAAGGGACCTGTAATACAGTTCCCTGCAGTCTTTACGATTTTCGCTTCACCACGGCCAATATCCATGGAATCTTCTAAGAAATTAACAAGACGTGTATCCATGCATGTAACGATTGCCATTTCACGACTAGGCATCTTACTGCATTTAGTATCTGTTTCTACATAACCTGTATTTTGATCTTCTACATATTCTCTATTATGGGCTAAAATATCATCTAATAAACTCATAGTACCTCCTATATAAAAAGACCTTGGCATACAACCAAGGTCTCTATATCAATAATGGTCGATATAAATATTATATCATATTCAGTTGTATCCATTCTAAATCACTACTAGTCTTAGATCATTATTCTCCAAAAATAGATTTAGAATAATTACAGCTACATATTATCTATCAGGTGTAGATAACGCTTCAATAGCAACGCTACCACCGCGCACGACTTCAATGCGGTTGACGAACATATCTTTAAATAGTGCAATCATGTCGTTATTTTTAGATACTGTTTTAACACATTGTACGAGAACAGACTTACGATTGTAATCCACAACTAATAAATCAAAGGTTTGGGCAATGCGGAAGATTTCTTGCTTATCCGCTTCTTTACAGCTATTAACCTTGATAAATAGTAATTCTTTTTTCGTAATTCGCATGTCAGTAAAGTCGATAACTTTAATAATCTCCACACTGCGATTTAGTTGCTTAATAATTTGTTCGTACGTCAAATCATCACATGTGAGCTCAATTGTCATAAAATACCAAAGAAAAAGCAAGATTTTTATCGA
>NZ_CALJSP010000061.1:0-13986 GCF_937975875.1 Veillonella dispar
GGTCACCAAATTTTGGCGCAGAATTAACAGCACCGCGGAACGGACCATAGTAAGCAGATGCGTATTTTGCCGCATAGCTCATGATAGATACATTGGTATAGCCTGCCGCATCAAGGGCTTCACGAATGGCACCTACACGGCCGTCCATCATATCGGATGGAGCCACCATATGTGCACCTGCTTCCGCTTGGCTCACCGCTACTTTACAAAGTAATGGCAATGTTTCATCATTTAAGATTTCATGATCATCAATCATGCCACAATGGCCTGTTGTAGTATATTGGCACAAGCATACGTCAGCTACGACCAATAGATTTGGCACCGCTGCACGGATTGCTTTGATAGCTTGTTGTACAGGTTGGGACATATCCCATGCAGAGGAACCTTGTTCGTCCTTGTATGTAGGAATACCGAAGATTTCTACGCCAAGAATACCAAGATCATATACCTCTTGAGCCATTTTTACAGCTTCATCAACAGATAAGTGGTATTGGCCTGGTAATGTATCGATTTCTTTTTTGATACCTTCACCAGGAACAATAAATAATGGGTAAATTAAATCAGTTACGTCGAGTGTCGTTTCTCGTACCAAATCACGCATTTCTGGATTGATACGCAAGCGGCGAGGACGGTATGTTAAATCGTACATGTGATCCTCCTATATGCCCTATAGGGCTATTAAAATATTAGAAGCTGGCTCATATAGATATTGTTATTCCATAAACAGAAATAATTATATGCAATCCTTGTTAAGCCTTAACATCTTTTATGATAGCGTTAACTAAGCCATCAGTTGTATATACATCGCTGATAACAGCAGGTTTAAGACCTGCACTCATAGCCGTAGCAGCTGTGATAGGTCCGATGCAAGCAATCTTAGTATTGCCTAATAGTTTCAATGCATCATCGCCCAATAATTGGATTGTATTAGTTACTGTAGAGGAACTTGTAAACGTAATGTAATCTACAGAGCCTGCTGTTAAAGCATTTACCAATGCTTCTTGTTGGGATGTATCTTGTGTTGTTTCATATAAGCGCAAGATATCTACATCGATATCATGATGACGCAAAGAGCGTGGAATTACATCGCGAGCCACTTTTGGTTGAATCAATAGTACAGTATCGCCGGCTTTGAGTTCTTCTTCAAGAGCCTCTACAGCAGATTCAGCTTTGTAGTCTGCAGGGATAATATCTGGTACGATACCGTATTTTTGAAGCTCACGAGCTGTAGCACAGCCGATAGCAGCCACTTTAGAGTTACCTAGTGCACGTGTATCCTTGCCCTCTTTATAAAGAGCATCAAAGAAGTAACGAACCCCTTCACCAGATGTGAATACGATGCATTGGTATTGTTTTGTATTATTGATGATACGACGATCTTCATCAAACAACTCCAATGGAGATGTTTTAATCGCTGCCGCTTCTACTACATTAGCACCTTGAGCCGCTAATTTTTCGCGGAATGCACTAGCTTGAGAGCGCGCCCGTGTAACTACGATAGTTTTACCGAATAGCGGTTTATTATCGAACCATTGTAACTTTTCACGAAGGTTAACTACATCGCCTACTACAATAATAGCTGGCGCTTTTAATTGTGCCTTTTCTACGTCTTCTACTACATGTTCAAGAGTAGATACAAGAACCTCTTGAACTGTTTTTGTACCCCAACGAACAAGCGCTACTGGTGTATTAGCTGGGCGACCATGAGCCATCAATTTCTCTGCAATGGTAGGCAAATTGCCAACGCCCATAACAAAGCAGAGTGTATCTACGGCTGTAGCAAGCCCTTCCCAATGAATACCAGATACGGCTTTAGTTGGGTCCTCATGACCGGTTACAACCGCAAAGGATGTAGCCATAGCGCGTTGTGTTACAGGAATACCTGCATAAGCAGGGGCTGCAATTGGAGATGTTACGCCTGGTACGAATTCAAATGGTACACCAGCTTCCCCAAGGGCCATCGCCTCTTCACCACCGCGACCGAACACGAGTGGATCACCGCCTTTTAAGCGCGCTACGATTTTTCCTTCTTTACCTTTTTGAACTAATAACTCGTTAATTTCCCATTGGTGCATTGTGTGATCTTTACATTGTTTACCAGCGTAGATCAACTCTGCATCTGGGCGAGCCCATTCTAACAAATGAGCATCTGCTAAATAGTCATATACAATTACATCTGCTTTTTCAATGCATTCGCGACCTTTTACAGTGATGAGCTTAACATCGCCAGGGCCTGCACCAATTAGATATACCATACCTGTCATTTTATGATTCCTTCCTCTATGAGAGCATCCACAATATGTTTGCCACCTTCTTCATATAAGGCTTTTGCAAGGTTTTTACCAAGAATTTCAGCTTTTTTCGCTGGGCCAGAAATTTCTCCTTCGTATACCGTTTTACCGTCGAGGGACGCAATCATGGCCTTTAAGGTCAATTGACCTTTATTGATAGTACCATGTACACCCATAGGCACTTGGCAACCACCATTTAACTGACGCAAGAAGCTGCGTTCCCCTTCAACGGCATAGCGTGTAGCTTCGTCGTTAATAGGAGCTAGCATTTCAAGCATTTCCGTATCGTCAGCACGACACTCGATAGCAAGTGCCCCTTGACCAACAGCAGGAATCATTTCATCCGCTTTAAATACTTGGGTAATTTGATCATCTAAGCCCAACCGTTTAAGACCGGCTTGTGCCAAGATAACGCCATCTAGTTTTTCTGTTTCAATCTTGCTCAAACGAGTTTGTACATTACCACGGATAACCTCGACCTTAAGGTCAGGACGGACATGTAATAATTGCGCTTGACGACGCAAGCTACTTGTACCGACGCGAGCACCTTGAGGCAATTTATCTAATGTTTTATACACGGGGCTCACAAGCGCATCGTAAGGCACTTCACGAGCAGAGATAGCACCAAGAGTTAGCCCTTCTGGCAACTCTGTAGGCATATCTTTCAAGCTATGTACGGCGATATCAATGTCGCCTTTATGCATGGCCTCTTCTAGCTCAGCAGTAAATAAACCTTTACCACCAACTTGAGCCAGTGGTTTTTCCAAGATACGATCCCCTTTTGTATTAAAGTGAACTAGCTCAACCGTAATGTTTGGGTACAGACGTTGTAACTCTGCACTAATATGTTCAGCCTGCCATAGGGCAAGGGCACTTTTTCGCGTGCCGATTCGAATATGGTCTCTCATAGCCTTACCCTTCTTTCTCAAGATTAAACATATCTTTGAATAAATCCCAGTACAAACCTTCTTCCTCTGTACCAGCGATTTCGTTAAAGTGAATCATCGGTTCACGTAACATTTTGCGGATGATCATGCGACTCATTGAGTCCATAATACGGCGCTCCTTATCAGAAATATCAGGCAATTTCGCTAATGCGCGATGTAACTCACGACGGCGAATGCGTTCTGCTTTTTCTGTGAGCAATGCCATCATAGGACGCACAGTCAAATAGCTCAATTTATCTAATAACTCTTCAATAGCATCGTGAATGATAGGCTCTGCACGACGAGCTTCCTCTTCGCGCTGTGCCTTATTTTCTTCGACTACACTTTCAAGAGAGTCGATATTAAATAGGTAAATGCCATCCATATCAGCTACGGTAGGATCGATATCGCGTGGTACCGCAATATCAATCATAACGATTGGCTCACCTTTGCGAAGAGAGGTAATTTTCTTTGCTTCACGTTCAGTAATAATATAGTGCGGCGCCCCTGTAGATGTGATGAGGATATCCGCATCTTTAGCGTAATCTACAAAGTTATCGAGCTTAACAGCTTTACCATTAAATCGCTCTGCTAAAGCCTCTGCCTTGGTAAAGGTTCTATTGGATACAAAAATCGTTTTTACGCCCTTTGCTTGTAAGTGCGTTGCGGTCAACTCACTCATGGTACCAGCACCTAAGATGAGTACCGTCGCTTCAGATAACGGTTTATCTAGGCTGTCCTCCGCAAGGTTAACAGCAGTGTAGCTAACGGATACAGGCGTATTAGCAATACCTGTGTTCGTCCGTACCTTTTTACCAACACTAATAGCGCGTTGGAATAAGATATTAAAAATTGTGCCTGTGCAACCTGCGCTATAAGCCTGAATATAAGCCCCTTTTAATTGGCTCAAAATTTGACCTTCCCCCAACACAAGGGAATCAAGGCTTGCAGATACGCGGAATAGATGTTCAATGCAATCGCGCTCTTCATAGAAGAAAAAGGCATCTTCATCGATGTGGTCGGCACCTTTTAAATCCTTTAACACAGCCAGCATATATTCTTTAGGGAACTCTACACCTTCTAAGGCCGCATAGATTTCAGTTCTATTGCATGTAGACAATATAACGCATTCTGCTACACAGTCAAATTCATAGAGGCGGTTCAGTGCTGAGGCTACCTCGTCCTTATCAAACGAGAAACGTTCACGTACCTCAACAGCGGCACTTCTATGATTTAGACCTAATACCACTAATTTCATGGTCAAGTTTCTCCTCTATAGTCATCCACTCTCCCTTGAGAATGGCTTCAAAAGTTTCTACGGTCAGATGGTCTCGCCAAAATTTCTGTCGAGCCTCTGGGGTAGGAAGTAGTAACTTTACTTCTTCTCTAAATATTTTAAGTCTAGGCATAGCCTTTTGCAACTGACCATAACGATTCATCATATCTTGCTTTACGAGGCGATTGATACGGGGTCCTACGTTGTTAGCGCTAATAGCGATATGCAGATCGCCTAGTTCAAGGGATGAAGGCACAGTAAATCTGCACGCCCTAGGGGAGTCACTGCGATTAGTCCAAACGCGGTGTTTTTTCCCCATATCATATAACGTATCGTTTAATTCGCCATTATCTGTGCAGATAAAGAACAAACTGCTCGTTATAATGTGGTGTTCATCGTCCATTGTGAAAGCACGGTCGTACCAGGTAATACGATTAGCCTTTGCCCATTGGCAAATCCTATCTGTTACAGTGGGAGCGATTACCACAATGTTGCACGGCTCATCAATAAAGAGCTGTATTCGTCGCTCTGCCACCTCTCCGCCGCCTACGAATAGGATTGTATCTTCTGTTGTAGGTTGAAATGTTATGGATACCATGGTTGTCCTACTATATGTAAAAAAATCGGCTTGATGGTCAAGCCGATTTTCAATTGCCTACATGAATCGTTTCAGATATACGCCGATACGCCCCTTACGAGATGTACCTGTAATGGCTTCTACCTTCATTCGGCCACGACCACGCATAGAAATCACATCCCCCTCTTTAACTTCTTGAGATGCACCCTTAGCTGGTTGCCAGTTTACTTGCAATAATCCTGCATTTATAGCGCTTACCAATTTAGTACGAGACACGCTAAAACCAGAACTTGCCACCGCATCTAAGCGCAAAGAAGCAACTGTAGTGCGGACTTCTTTAATTTTTTCTTCTTTTGGTGCAATATCTGATAGGTCAATAGCCTCTACAGATACAGAAACCATAGCAATTTTCGTAAAGTTTTGAATTACGAAATCAGCCACGCTTTCATCCACCATAATCTGAGCGCCCCCTTGTTGGACGATAACGTCCCCAAATTTGGAGCGATCAATGCCGAGCCCCATCAAGGAGCCAAGCACATCGCGATGGGTAAGCAATCGGAACCGTGGATCCCAATTTACCTTAAGGGCGCGAATGCCCATGTCCACAGTACCGTTAAAGTCGCTATCTACAAAGGCGATGCGGATACGTTCCGCCCCTTCATAGCCACCGTCTGTCTTAACGATAAGCTGTGGGTAGTTAGCCTTGATTGCATCTGCAATGACAAGACCTGCAGGGCTCGTAAAGTCCGCCACGCGATAAGGGCGACCTTTTACAACCTGCTCAGCCAAGTCTAGCATGCGGCGAGCTTCCTCACCACTACCACTGGCTTCAAAATATCGTATTAATTTACTAGTATCTGCCAAAATTATTTCCCCAATTCATTCGACCGAGCAAGACATGCTACTACGCCGTCTTGGAGAGCACTGCGAAGTCCACCTTTTTCCATGGCACCAATACCGGCAATGGTCGTGCCACCTGGACTTGTTACTTGATCTCGTAGTACTGCTGGATGATTGCCGCTTTCAAGAGCCATCTTACCAGCACCATACATCGTTTGAGCCGCTGCCTTGATTGCCAAGTGACGAGGCAATCCAATACGAACGCCCGCATCAGCTAAAGCATCAAGAATGACGAACATATAGCCAGGGCCCGCACCAGATAGTGCACCTAAGCGGTCCAAATCGGCTTCGCTCACCACGGCTACTTCGCCAACAGCCTCAAATAAAGCTTGTACATCGCGGCCAAGGTCTGTATTCACATCATCCCCTGCAAGAGCCGTCATACCTGCACCGATAGAAGCCGGTGTATTTGGCATAGCTCTAAACCAGTTAGCTTGCGGAATCACTGCATCTAGAGTATCTAAGGTGATACCTGCTGCAACGGAAATCATAACAGTCCCATAAGGTACTTCTTTTAACGTCTCTAATACAGATGGTAACACTTGTGGTTTTACGGCCAATAAAATCGTATTATACTCGTTTACATTCGGCAATGTAGTAAAACCTACTACACCAAGCTCCTCTGTAAGAGCCTTACATTGTTCTTCGCGACGCACGAGAATATGTGTATCACTTGCTTTCAACACGCCATGCTGTAATGCACCGCGCAATAAAGCGCCCCCCATCGAGCCAACGCCAATACATAAGGTTTTACCTAACATCGTTGTCACCACCGTTTATAGAGAAATTATTTGTTTTCCCAAGCGTATTCGTTTTGCTCAGTTTTGTTACTTTCATTATCAGAATAATCAATGGAAATATTTACAGGTACGCACATGAAAATGTCCTTACCCACCTTTTCCAATTTACCATCCAATGCAAATGTCGCACCAGATACGAAGTCCACAATACGTGCTGCTTCATGAGGATCTGTATTTTCAAAGTTAATCAATACAGGACGCATGTCGCGTAATTGATGTGTAATATTTTCAGAATCTTCAAATACTTTTGGTTCAATTACAACTACTTTCATAGCTGTTGGACGTTGTGTCATCGTAGATTGGCCTCCTACCTTGCGTGGATGAAATTCAGATGCGCCGGATACTGGAGCTACTGGAGCTACTGGTGTAGGTTCCGCTTCGTATTCCTCTTCATCTTCATAGTCATAATCATCATATTCATAGTCATCATCATTTTTACCTAAGAATAAGTTTTTTGCTTTGTCTAAATAATCTCCCAATGCCATTTGGATTTCCTCCTAATACATAACGCTACCGATTACTAGGCAACCCGAGCCTTAATAATACACACGTTCCCCAAAAATTGCTGTGCCTACACGAACGATGTTAGCCCCTTCTTCTAAAGCGACTTCAAAGTCGTGAGTCATCCCCATAGATAAATATTGAATCTGCCCTTCTTCAAAGTAGCCTTTCATATCCTCATACAAGGCGTTTGCTACGCGGAAGATTGGACGTGCTTCCTCTGGATCATCGAAAAATGGTGCCATACACATTAAGCCCCGAACACGGACATGAGGTAATGTCTTTGCATAGTCTCGTATTTCTGGAAACTCTTCAACGGTCATGCCTGTTTTAGATGCTTCACGAGCTACATTAACTTGCAATAACACATCTTGCACCTTATCGTGCTTGGCTGCAACCTTTTCGATTTCATCTAATAATTTACGGCTGTCTACAGAATGAATTAAATCAAACATAGGCACCGCTTGACGCACCTTGTTGACCTGTAAATGACCAATCAAGTGCCATGTTAATTGTGGGCCTTTATAGGTGAGCTGTTTTTCCTTGGCCTCTTGTACTCGGTTTTCCCCTACATGAGTCACACCGAGACTAGCCGCCTCCTCTACAGCTGACACAGGGTGGTTCTTTGTAACCGCCACTAACAATGCTGTATCTACGCGACCAACGCGCGCCATAGCATCTGCCATGCGCTGCTGTATAGCGTGTAGGGATTCTTCAATCATGTGATTCCCCTTCAATCTATATTTAAAAACCATAAAATATATTTGTATAGACTATTCTATTATATAGTATTTATTATTGATTGTACATCATTTAGGTCTTATAAAGCCTATAAATCTATGTATGTATATACTACCGTTCTTGTAGCATACCAAATAAAGCCATACGACCTGTTTTACCAGATTCCCGACGATAGGAATAACAATCTTTATCTGTTACTGTATCGGTACCGCCAATAGCGATATTTTCTTTAGGCACACCATTCACCATAAGTCCTTCGGCGATAAAGTTCCATAAGTTGATATAGGCTTTATCTAGTTTATCACCTGGATAGTTTACAATATCAGCCACACTACGGTCGGTCATACCACGCCAAGCTATTTCAAAACGTTTCCCTAACTCTACATCGACTTCAAAGGATTCTGGCCCAATGCTAGGCCCAAGATATACATAACAATCTTTGAACTCCGTACCATACGCCTCTTTCATAGCCTCAATGGTAAGTACAGGCAAATGGCCTATCGCCCCGCGCCAGCCTGCATGTACCGTAGCGATAGCGTGATGCTTAGCATCATAAATACCTACAGCTACACAATCAGCAGTAAATAAAAATAGTGGTACATTCGGTAATTTTGTAAATACAGCATCACAATCGGCTATAGCTGTATCCTCTCCAAAGGCACCTGCCCCTATGAGGCCTTCTGTGATTTCCACAGCCTTTAAACCATGTACTTGATTACCACAAGAGATTCGCTCTGGTTCAACACCTAAATATTCAGCAACAATAGCACGGTTTTCACGAACATGCTGCGGCTTATCCCCTACGTGAAAGGCTAAATTTAGTGATTCATAGGGCTCTTGAGATACACCACCATGACGGTACGTATCACCTATTGTAATAGGAAAATGGTCTGCCCAATTAGGAGTTTCATAAGACCAAGTACCATGAGGTCCTTTAACATCTATACGTTTTACAGATTGATTCATAAGTGTCTCCTATTTACATACACCACATCGCTTACAGCCTTGTACACATGGCGGTGTATACGCTTCATCCACAGAACGTTTCCATTCCATTTCAAGATATCCATCGTCCATCCCCATGTCGAGGTGACTCCATGGTAAAAATTCATCAAAGCTGCGTTCACGATAGTTCATCTCGTCCATGTCGAGGCCGGCAGCCTTCATTTCAGGCTTAAAGGACTTACTGCCACGATCTGCTGCACATGCCGCAAGAACAGCACCAAGACGGCGATCACCACGAGCTAGTACGCCTTGGATATACGCCTCTTTAGGTGATTCAACGAGCACCTCTATACGACGGTTCTTTTGCAATGCTTTTTTAATATATTGAAGTTTTTTCTCCACCGTTTTTTGATGATCCATAGCCATCCATTGGAATGGTGTAAAAGGCTTTGGAATAAATGGATTGATACTGAGCGTTAAACGACCTTTACAGCCTACCTCCGCCATATGGGCTTGCGTCCGTTCTGCCAGACCTACAATCGCTTCAATATCCTCATCAGTTTCCGTTGGCAACCCAATCATAATGTAGAGTCGCATATGTTGGATACCAGACTTAGCAGATAAAGTAGCAGCATTTTGTAAATGCTCTTCGCTAATGCCCTTATTGATGACGCGCCGCAATCGTTCACTGCCCGTTTCTGGCGCAATGGTAATCGTCTTTTGCCCACTATCTGCCAAGCCATCTACAACGGCTTGCGTCAAAGAATCTGCACGCAAGGATGCGCAAGAATAGCGCATATCTTTAGAACGAATATAAGTAACTAACTCATCTACCTCTGGATAATCAGAAATAGCGGCCCCCATAAGGCCTACCTTTTTACCTAATTTCTCTGCTCTATCTACGCCTTCTTTTAATATTTCTAAAGGTCGTACGCGCGGTACACGGAAACAATAGCCGGCCATACAGAATCGACAATGACGGCCACAGCCTCGAGCTACCTCGATGATATACATGGCGCCAAACTCGGTGAAATTCGTAGCAATTACCGTTTCACCTCCACTCGTTAGAGGCTCAAAATGGCGTCGTATAGTTTTAGGTGCACCCTCTGCTATATCATAGCCAACAAAACGCTTATTATCGTCATATTGAGGGGTATATAAAACAGGTACATATACACCATCAATTTGAGCTAGTGCAGAAATCGTTTCTTCTCGGCTTTCACCATTCTCACGACCCTTGCGAATTCGTTCTAACACAGCAGTAACGATACCTTCCCCTTCACCGATGATGAAAGCATCGATAAAATCGGCAAAGGGCTCAGGATTAAATGTCGCACAAGGTCCTCCGGCAATGACGATAGGATCAAATTCGGTGCGGTCCTTCCCCATAATAGGTACGCGTCCATGACGTAACATCAACGGAATATGGAAATAGTCCATTTCAAAGGTCACGTCAAAGGCTACCACATCAAATTGATGCATAGGCCGCTGTGTTTCAACACTCATCAACGGTGTCTTAGTCTTATCGTATGCTTCTAATTCTTTCTTCTCAGGCAAGAAAATGCGTTCACATACGCTATCATTGCGTAAGTTGATTTCCTCATAAATAATGTGCAGACCAAGATTACTCATGCCTACAAAATATGTATTAGGATAGACGATTGCTACCTTTTGCCCTGCATGAGGGTTTACAGTAACCCGACTATCTTCGTCTTTATATAATTCTTGTAATCGATCAATTAAATCTTTACGATTCACTAGTTCCCTTTCTATATAAGCCCACTATGAATAGTGGGCTTAAAAATACTACATATTAGATTTTAAAATTTAGATTTCAATGTATTTTTAGTAGAAATAGTTTTAGTCTTTAAAGCACTTACAATTTGAGGACGATGTTTTCTTTCATACGGATAGATGACTACCTCACCATCTTTGTATTCAGCAATATATACATCTTTTATTTTATACCCTTGCTTTTCAACCTCTTTTTCAAGCCACTCTTGTTCTTTTTCAATTACAGCTAATGTAAAGTGATTAATTTGACCATCATCAATAAGATCAAATTTAATATTTTCATCACCGAATTGAACAACGCTTAACTGACCATTTTGTTCTAGTACAGCACGTTTTACATCTGTTACATATTGAACACCAGCAGTACGCAATTTCAATTTAAGCTCCGCTGCTTGAATGCCATAACGCATACACTCTTCAGTTAATACGTGACCCTTTTCAATTACAATAACTGGATGACCATCGAGAATGGTTTTGAAGAAACGAAGATTACCTTTTAAGAATTTAAGAGACATTACAAGGATAGTCCACAAAATGAGGACTAACATAAATTGTAAAATACCAATTTGGTCATTGTAAATAATGGCACCAATAATACCACCAAGTACATAGTTTTGTAATTGGTCTAACGCAGAGGTTGGCGCTAAATTGCCCTTCCCCATTAAGTTAATTTGTAAAATAATCGCCAAGAGACCTATGGCGAGTTTGGCAAAGACCATCCCATAGACGGCCATAGCTTCTGTCATATGTGGTCCTCCTTATGGTAATACATCCTCAACATCATGAATTCGATCAGTAGGGCTTACCTTATATACACGGGTAATCGTATAGGTTGAAAACTCTGGGTTGAACTGAACCTCATAATAAGCATCATTAACCTTTAAAATCATACCATTACGAATCTTTAAGGAGTTAACCGCCAGTTGTTCACTTGGTATGGATTGATCAGTACTAATCGAATGTAGAAATTGAGCCATACGAGAAGAGTCTTCAGAGTATGTTTTCATTCGGTTATATTCTTGATACTCCAGTCCTAAGAAAAACACTACAACTAAAGACAAAATAACCAATAAATCACGATAGCGATTAGTAAAACCATTTCGCAATACCTGTACACCTAGAACAAGCAGTGCTAAAAGAATGGCAACAAAAACGATAAAGCCCCATGTTTGGCCTGTCACAGCCTGACTTTCAACATAGGCCAACGTGTAAAAATCCATATTGTTCTCCTTTCATATATTATTCTTTATTATATCACAAATAAATATGCTAATAACCAACAACGACTTATAAAAAATAGAGCTACCACAACGATAGCTCTATTAAACAGTTTCTATACTAATTTATTTACATTCACGGTACACGATGATATAAGCATGGGTATTCGCTGTAAAACCAGATTCTAATTCTAGTTCAACTTCTAAAACGGCATCGTCAACGTCACCTTTATAATACGCCTTACGTTGTTCCGCGGAATAGAAATACATAGCCGCATTATATTCATTACCTGCTTGTACTGGAATTGTGATAGTAACAGGCTGTGTTTCAACATTCTTTGTTTTAGTGCCTACATTATCCGTCGTGTAATATACGGATTCAATAGTATGTTCTCCTGGTGTTAATGCCACAATGACTTGACCATATTGACCAGTTTTATGATCAATAGTAGAAAGCTCCTTACCATCAACCTTTACAGATTTACCATAAATATGAAGAATCGCTTTATTAGCATTCTCTTGTACAAATTGTTGTTCACCGGCTTGTCGTTTTTTATTGAACTTCATAAATACGGCAAACAAAATGGCCCAAATGACTGCGACAGCCACGATGATAATAATAGTTGTAGAACTCATAGTATCTCTCCTTATACCAAAACATACTACACTAACTCTACGTTAACTATATCATACGTACTTGTATTACTCAATAAAAAAGCGACCCCAAATGGGGTCGCTTTCAGTAAGCTTATGCTTATCAAGAAATTACTACAGTAATCTCTTATTTCAACCAGCTCATCAAGTTGCGAAGTTCTGCACCAACTGGTTCGATTGGATGGTTTGCAGCTGCTTCACGATGTTCTTTAAGGAATTTTTGACCATTTTTGGAATCAGCCAAGAATTCGTCAGCGAATTTACCAGATTGGATATCAGCCAAGATTTGTTCCATAGCTTTTTTAGTATCTGCAGTAATTACGCGAGGACCTGCATGGTAGTCACCATATTCAGCAGTGTTGGAAATGGAGTGACGCATTTTTTGGAAGCCACCTTCGTAGATAAGATCTACGATCAATTTCATTTCATGCAAGCATTCGAAGTAAGCGTTTACAGGTTCATAACCAGCTTCTGTTAATACTTCGAAACCAGTTTTGATCAATTCAGTAACACCGCCGCACAATACAGCTTGTTCACCGAAGAGGTCAGTTTCAGTTTCAGATTTGAAGTTAGTTTCCAAGATACCGGAACGGCCACCACCGATACCAGAAGCCCATGCTAATGCAACTTCTTCAGTATCACCAGATGGATCTTTTTCTACAGCGTACAAGCAAGGAACACCGGAGCCTTCTTGGTATGTACGACGTACTAAATGACCAGGGCCTTTAGGAGCTACCATGAATACGTTGATGTCTTCACGAGGTACGATTTTACCAAAGTGAATGTTGAAGCCGTGAGCAAATGCCAAGTATGCACCTTGTTTCAAGTTAGGAGCAATATCTTGTGCATATACGTCTGCTTGTAATTCGTCCGGAATCAATACCATAACGATGTCAGCACCTTTAACTGCTTCTGCAGTTTCTTTTACTGTAAGGCCAGCTTCTTCAGCAGCTTTCCAGCTAGAAGAACCGCCACGAAGACCAATTGTTACGTCCATACCATTTTCTTTTAAGTTCAATGCATGAGCATGACCTTGGGAGCCGTAACCTAAAACTGTAATTTTTTTGCCTTCCAATTTGCTCAAATTACAATCTGCATCATAATAAACTGTAGTACCTAAAATTTTACCTGCCATACTAGACAACCTCCAATATATATTCAATAGAATATTTAATATATATACTGTACACAATCTCACAAATAAATGCAAGATTTGTAGTGTATATCGTAATTTATCGAATAGTCAAATAGACTAATCTACAACTTAAATTTGTACCCTTTTTGTATTAAGAAAAAATGAATTATCCCATTTTTAGCTCCACCCGGTTCAATTGCCCAATAAACTGCAAACAGTACGCAGATCA
>NZ_CALJSP010000062.1:0-8291 GCF_937975875.1 Veillonella dispar
GGTTCGGCATAAAATAAAGAACGAGGATGCCTTACGCCTTTGTGGGTTTTCTTGGACGGATACCGTCATCGCCCACCGCAACACGCACATGGTTCTTGAAAACATCACGCACCAGCACATCTACAGACTCCTGATTTTTGTTGGTCACGATCGCCATAGGCATATCCTGCTCCTCATAATCGTGCAAAAGTTCCATCACACCATCATAAGGTCTGGTCTTGATCTGATTATGGGTCAGATAATAAGCCTTAAACATGGCAAAGGCTTCTTCAAAACGTGGATTTTCCTCTCCCTGTGGGGTTGCCTTGACCATGAGGGTGCGGATACCATTTCCAACGAACTGCCGAATACTCTCCAACGGATGCACCGGATATCCCATCTGCATCATCACGTAATTCACGCTGTCCGCCAAGTCTTCCAATGTATTCAAAAGCGTTCCATCCAAATCAAATAAAACAATATCGTATTTCATCTTTTGTTTACCTTCTTTCTTCACGTTCCTATCTTACCACAGGCAGGCAAGAAAAAAAACCACCTCTGTCTTACAAAGGTGGTTTCTATATACCGTCATCCCACAGCGCAGTCAGGGACGACGGGGCAAAAGTCAGACGAATGTCCGGATAGCATAACAAACATCCGCCATCTGCTTATCAAATTATTTGGCATCGCTATTTCGGATCTGTTCTCTGACCTTTAAGATCATAGAAGGGCTGACCGAAAGTTCATCAACGCCCATTTTAATGAATGTGTCTGTGAGAGTCACATCTGCACCAAGTTCGCCGCAGATGCCGACCCAGCAGCCTTCCTTATGTCCATTATCAATGATCATCTGCAACATCCGAAGGATTGCCGGATGATGTGCATCATAGATATTATCCAGTTTCGGGTTCTGACGGTCGATCGCCAGTGTGTACTGGGTCAAGTCATTGGTTCCAACCGAAAAGAAGTCAACTTCCTTTGCCAGAAGATCCGAGATCATGACCGCCGCAGGTGTCTCGATCATAATACCGAGTTCCACCTTGCCATACGGAATGCCCCCACTCTTTAACTCCTCCTGCACGGTCGCACACATCTCTTTGGCAGCCTTGACTTCATCCACAGAGATGATCATAGGAAACATGATGGAAATATTGCCATAATAAGATGCACGGTAAATCGCGCGCAACTGCGTCTTAAAGATCTCCTTGCGATCCAGACAGATACGGATGGCACGATATCCCATCGCCGGGTTTTCCTCATGTTCCAGTCCAAAATAATCTACCTGCTTATCCGCACCGATGTCAAGGGTTCGGATAATGACCTTTTTGCCAGCCATGTTCTCTGCGACTGTCCGGTACGCCTTAAACTGCTGTTCCTCGCTCGGATAATCCTCTGTTTCCAGATACAAAAACTCACTGCGGAAAAGTCCGATACCGCCGGCATCATTAGCAAGTACACTTGCCACATCGCCAACACCACCGATATTTGCATAAAGGGCGATCTTCCTGCCGGCTTTCGTGACATTCTCTTTGCCCTTTAATTCCTGTAAAAGTCTTGCTTTTTCTACTTCTTCCTGGCGAAGTGCCTCATACTTCGTCAATTCTTCCTCCGTCGGATCCAATAGAAAGACACTGTTTCTGCCATCCACGACAGCCATATGACCTTCTGCATCCTCGGGATAATCTACTCCAATAAGCGCCGGAATATTCATGGTTCTCGCCAGGATCGCTGTATGCGAATTGGTGGATCCATGACGGGTTACAAAGGAAAGCACCTTGGACTTGTCCAGTTGCACGGTCTCACTTGGTGCCAGATCATCTGCCAAAATGATGACCAGCTGGTCTCCCAGTCCTGCCTGCTCACTGCCGCCCTGCAAGATATGGATGACGCGATTGGAAATATCTTTGACATCTGCTGCACGCTCTCTCATATAATCATCATCCATGGCTGCAAACATTTCGGCAAAATTATCGCCTGTCGTTGCCACGGCATACTCTGCATTGATGCCCTGGGATGAGATCATATTGGTGATAGACTCCACATAATCCAGATCATCCAGCATCATCTGATGCACTTCAAAAATGGCGGCATTTGCCTCGCCCACTTCTTTTAATGCCTTTTCGTAAAGGGCTGCCAACTGGCTCTTTGCCTGCTCCTTTGCCTGGGTAAAACGCTTGATCTCCAGATCCGTATCTGTGACCTTGCTACGTTTTACGACCTGATCCTTCTTTCCAAAGATCTTGCACTTTCCGATTGCTATTCCGCTAAAAACGCTTTTACCTTCTAATTTCATATTCATCGCCCTCTCTTCGTTACTGTGCTAAACTACTACGAGCGCTTACCCGCTATCCTGTCTTACAGATTTTCTTCCAAAAACTTGCCAAGTGCTTCGATGGCTGCGTCCTCATCCTCGCCCTCGGTCTTTAAAACGATTTCCTGTCCACATTTTACACCAAGTCCCATAAGGCCTAAGATTCTCTTGGCATCCACTTCTTTTCCATCCTTTGCGATGATAACCTTGCTTGTAAACTTTGCTGCCTCTTTCACTAAGACACCTGCCGGTCTTGCATGGATTCCTTCCGGATCTGTGATCGTGTATGTGATTTCTTTCATGATATTTTCCTCCTTATGATCTTTCTTTTTATATTTTAGATGCAGCGGAAGCATACGGCTTTTCTGCTTCCGCCCATCTATATTCCTTTTTAAACTTCCTGTGCGTCCTTCTTGATAAAACCAAGCATGACGGTCGTAACAATGGAACCGATGATCCATGAAAGGATGTAAAGCAAAGGCTTTCCAACGGTTGCAAATACGAAGATACCGCCGTGAGGAGCCATCAGGGTACATCCAAAGAATGCACTGAGTCCGCCTGCGACACCTGCACCAACCAGAGTAGCACCGCATAAGATATATTCCCTGCTGGTGCCAATTCTTTAATGACTTTATCTAGTTGATGTTCCAAGGACTTGCCAACAATTAGTTTTTCCATACTATTCTCCCATTATATGTGCCAGCATGCGATGCGGCGATCTGCCCAATCGCGAAGAGGCGGACGTTCTGCAAAGCAACGACCTTCTGCTTCTGGGCATCGGCCACTAAACAAACAACCTTTTGGTGGATCTAGTGGATTTGGTGGGTCCCCTTTAAGCGGTGCTCCAATTGGAGCATGAGGTATAACAGGACCGTTTAAGGCAGTCAAAGCACGAGTATAAGGATGTTGTGGGAATTCATATAAATCCAATGCTGGACCTTCTTCCATAACAGCCCCTAAATACATAACTACCATGCGATGACTGATGTAGCGCACCATATTTAAATCATGAGAAATAAAGAGGTACGAAATACCATGTTGTTCTTGTAAACGTTCAAGCAATGTCATAATTTGTACTTGAATCGATACATCTAGTGCTGAAATCGGTTCATCACAGATGATGCACTGCGGCTGCATAATGAGAGCCCGTGCAATACCGATACGTTGACGTTGACCACCTGACAATTCATGAGCATAACGCTCACCAAAGGACATGTTCAAACCAACTTGATCAAGCACTTCTTTTACACGAATAACACGATCCCGAGGTGTATATTTTGGATCTAGTTCCAATGGTTCCTCTAGAATCGCATTAACTGTAAGACGTGGATTAAGAGATGCATAAGGGTTTTGGAATACCATTTGCATCACCGGATGAACAGCTTTTCGATCCACATACGGATCAATCTGACGACCGTTCATATAAATAGAACCTGATGTAGCTTGATGTAAGCCCATCAAAGTGTAGCCAAATGTAGATTTACCACATCCAGACTCACCTACGATACCAAGGGTTTCCCCTGGTGATTGATATAGACTCACGCCTTGTACAGCGTGTACCGTGTGTTTTGGCTTAAATAAGCCTCCTGACAGAGTGAACTCTTTAACGAGATTGTCAGTTTCCCATACGTAACTCATTAAAGTCCCTCCAACTTAGCTAACCAACATGTAAATTGGTGATTTTCACCAACATTTGTAACCATAGGAATACGATTGCCACAGATGCGCATAGCCCACTTACACCGTGGATTAAATGCACAACCTCGCGGTAAATCAAACAGATCCGGCGGTTGACCTTCAACGGCTTTTAATTCACCATGCCATTTACCTTGTGGTAAAGCAAGTAACAAGCCCAATGTGTACGGATGACGAGGTTCATTAAAGATGCCCTCCACCGTAGCAGATTCAACACATTTACCAGCGTACATTACCATAACACGATCGCAAATTTGAGCAATAACACGTAGGTTATGAGAAATAAAGATAATGCCAATACCAGCTTCTACAGCTAAAGTTTGCATAAGGCGCAAGATTTGAGCCTCTGTTGTAATATCTAGAGCCGTTGTCGGTTCATCACAAATCAAAACCTTTGGACGACCAGCGACAGCCATGGCGATACATACGCGTTGGCGCATACCACCGCTCAACTCATGAGGATATTGAGATAATCGTCTTTCCGGTGTTGAAAGGCCCATCTTCTTTAATAAGTCGATGGCAATCGCTCGTTCATCATAATCGTCACCATACGCATTGGTACGATGGATAACCTCATACATTTGCTCCCCAATCGTCATGATTGGATTCAATGAAGTCATAGGATCTTGGAATACCATGGCAACAGTAGTACCGCGCAATTCATTCCAATCATCTTCAGTGAATTCGAGGCAATCATTACCATCAATCATAAATGTATCGGCTTTGATTTTTGTTTTACCATATGGTAGCAATCCCATTAAGGAATTAACTAGCACAGATTTACCACAACCTGATTCACCAACAATACCTAAAATCTCACCTGGTTGTAAGGAGATATCTTGATTGCGAATAACCCGTAAAGGGCCTTGGAAGGTATCGATGGTAATGGACACATTGCGCACATCAACAATTGCGTTATTCATTATCTATCTCCTTCCTTAGGGTCTAACACATTACGTAAGCCATCACCAAGGAATGCGAAACCAAGCATGGTAACGCTAATGGCAACAGCAGGGAAAATCAATTGGAATGGATAGGAGCGCATGCTACTAATCCCTTCAGAAGCGAGTACGCCCCAGCTCGCCATAGGTGCATTTACACCTAAACCGATAAAGCTAAGGAATGCTTCTGTAAAAATAGCCTCTGGGATGGCCAATGTCAATGTAATGATGATTGGTCCCACGCAGTTTGGCAAAATATGACGCAATAAAATGCGATATTTTGGAATCCCCATCGCTTCAGCAGCAATGATGTATTCTTCGTTTTTAACTTTCAAAATTTGGCTACGTACGATACGGGCCATATTCAGCCAGTACGCAATCCCCAATGCTACGAAAATAGATGTTAAGCCAGGGCCTAGAACAACCATCAACAAAATTACATACAGTAAAAGTGGAATGCCGTACAAAACATCTACAAGGCCCATCATGATGCGGTCAACCTTACCGCCAAGGTAACCTGCAATGCCACCATAGGTAACGCCGATAACAAGATTGATAAACGCCGCTACAAAACCGATAGTTAAGGAAATACGAGCGCCGTACATAACGCGCGTATAAATATCGCGACCCAATGTATCTGTGCCGAACCAATGACTAAAGCTCGGACTTTGGTTCGCATCGATTAGGGATTGGTCCGCATAGGTATACGGCGAAATTAGGGGGCCTAAAATAGCTAGTACAATCATCACTAAGATGATAGTAGCCCCTACTACGGCCAAGCGATTTACCTTAAACCTTGCCCATTTACTAGGACGTTTTATAAAGCTTGTAATTTCTTCTTGAGGAGTTCGTTCAATAGGTAAAAAATCTTCCTTATTCATCTGTCCCCTCCTCTGTCGTAACACGTGGATCAATTAACGGATAAATCATATCCACCAAAATATTAAGAAATACTACAAGCGCACTATAGAAAATCGTAATACCAAGAATAACCGTATAGTCACGGTTATAGATGGATGTTACGAAATACTGTCCAAGGCCTGGAATCGCAAAGATTGTTTCTACGATAAAGCTACCTGTCAAAAGGCTAGCCGCCAATGGTCCCAAGTACGTAATAACTGGCAAAATAGCATTGCCTAATGCATGACGTGTCAAAATAGTCCAAGAGCCCAAACCTTTGGCACGAGCTGTACGGATATATTCTTGTTGGTACACATCAAGCAAGCCACTGCGCGTTAAGCGTGCAATGAATGCCATAGGTTGTGCTGCTAACGTCAACACTGGTAGAACCATATAAGATGGACCACGCCATAAGGCCACTGGGAACCATCCTAGTTCAAAGCCCACTACATATACAAGAACGGCACCAATAATAAATGTAGGCACGGAAATACCAATGGTAGATAATACGGTAACCGCATAATCAACGATACCATTAGGGCGCATAGCACTAATAGCACCTGCTGCAATACCACCTACTACAGCCACCATTAATGATAATAATCCAAGCTGCGCAGAAATTGGGAATGCATCACTGATAATATCGTTCACACTACGACCTTCATACTTATATGATGGACCCAAATCGCCCGTAATAACACCACCTAAATAATCACCATACTGTTTCCATACAGGATCATCAAGATGATACTTTGCTTCAATACTTGCTTTCACCTGAGGTGGTAATTTCTTTTCAGTTGTAAAAGGTCCCCCCGGTATTGCATGCATTAATGCAAACGTTACGGTAATGATGACCCATAAGATTATGATTGCGCCACCTAGGCGTCGAAATACATACCTTGTCATTGTCACTATCCTCCATAAAAAGTCTATCTGTTTTATTATACTACATTATGAAGTTAATTTCATGAATAACATCATTACATTTACAGAACGCCCTACATAACGTACAATAAAATATATAGTATTTTGGAGGTGTCTATGACAGAAGTACCTAGAGTCTTAACAATTCAAGACATGAGCTCCATCGGCCGTTGTGCCCTAACCGTTATGATTCCAATCATCAGCGCTATGCGTTGCCAAGCGGTTCCATTGGCAACAGCTGTATTGAGTAATCACTTAGAATATCCACACTACGAGTTTGTAGATTTATCGGCACATATGAGAGATTTTATGGACTGCTGGGATAAAAACGAAATCGACTTTCACGCTATTGTAAGTGGTTTCTTGGCATCCCCAGAACAAATTCATCTCGTGGAAGAAGCCATCGATCGTTTCGGTAATAAGGGACAAATGATTATCGTCGATCCTGCTATGGCCGATGATGGTCGCCTCTACTCTATCTATACACCTGATATGGTAGTAGCAATGCGCCAACTTGTTTCCAAAGCGCACATTGTAAAGCCTAATTACACAGAGGCTTGTTTCTTATTAGACATTCCATTTTCTACAGATCCTATTAGCGATGATGAATTGCATGATCGTTGCAAAAGATTGCATCAAATGGGGCCTGACATGGTTATCATGACCAGCGTACCATCTGAAACGCATGCGGTTATCGCTGTCTATGATGGGCCAACTGATTATTTAAAAACTTATGATATTCCTCTTATCCCTGTGAAAGCTACAGGAACTGGGGATATCTTTACTGCTGTATTATCCGGTGCAGTAATGAGGGGATATTCACCTTATGATGCGGCAGAGTTAGCAATGAATTTTACTACCAAGGCGATTCAAGCCACAGTGGATACTGTAAAATCAATGAAGCAAGGTGTAGCCTTTGAGCTAGTCTTGCCAGAATTAACTCAACTATAAGCTATAAATAAAGGGGAACTTATGGATTTACTCTATGTTGTATTACGAACACTGCTCATATGTACTGTAGGTTTGCTCATCGCATTCCAAGGTCGACGTATGGGCCTATCGATTTTTAATCTAACGGGACGATTAAATCGACTTCAATTTATCATATGCTTTATCGTGCTAATGATTTTATTCCACATCGTTCATTACATCGATGATCTATTCTTAGACTTTGTTGTATCCTTACCGGCTTATTGGTTTACACGGGTCATCATATGGATCTTATTAGCAGCACTCTTCCCATTGTCCTGCATCTTATTTGGCCGTCGTATTCACGATATCGGCTTTAATGCATGGGCCGGGATTCTCTGGTCAGTAATTATTATTTTCATCAATACTTACTCTGCTGTATCTCCATTCAATTACTTACTGGAACTTTTTGTATGGCTCATCGGCTTCCTCTTTTGGGTATTGCCGGGACAACCGGAACCAAACCAATACGGAAATCCTCCATTTATGCCTGTCAATCGACCAACTTACGAGTCAATGCAACAACCAGGATCTGAATCAGAACGAGAAATTAGAAAAACCGTTCGAAAACG
>NZ_CALJSP010000063.1:0-5931 GCF_937975875.1 Veillonella dispar
AACAAATTATTAACACTTTTTATTGGTAATACTTCTTTATTTTTAATATAAACTATAAACTTTTTATCATTTTTCTTTGCTTTCCCTCTTTCCATAGAAAAGTGGGGGCGAACAAAGTCCCATTAGGTTTTAACACCCTATATATTTCTTTCATCGCCTCATCCGGTTTAGGCATAATATGAAGTGCATTAGCAATTAACACACAATCAAATTTTTCATACGAATAGGATAATGCTACTGCATCGGCTGTTTCAAATGTAAGTTTTTCGTATTCCCCACGCTTTTTAGCTTCCTGAATCATTTGCTCGAAGAAGTCTGTACCGATCCAACTTTTCGTATGCTTTGAAAGATTAAACGATAATTGTCCTGAGCCACAAGCAAGTTCAAGTACTTCCATGTCTTTATTCAAATGAGGACGAATGTATTCGCAAACTTTATCATATACTCCTTTGTCTTTTTTCATGAAAGGAGCATATAGCTTAACAAATTTATCCCAAAATTTTTATTGCTTTTATCAATCATTTCAACGCTCCTTTAAATATAAAAATGATCCTATCAATCTTTATATTGAGCCTATTTTCTCATTGATACCTTGCAAGAAAGGAATAATAGCTGTTCCTATACCAAGTAGGAATGTCATAAATGCAGAAAGTCATATGCTGTCATTCTTTTCTATTCAATCATTTTGAAGTGTCTCAAGGCATCCATGATAGCTTCTTCTTTTTCAGGTGTACACTGTGGAATAATTTGTTTCTCCTTTTTAGACTTGTTGTAATGTTCTCGTAATTCTATTCCACATTTCCTTTTTATCTGTGTAATATATAATGTCGGAACTTTTAATTCAAATTTATTCCAAACATATTCTTTGATTTGAGCATATGTTGCCTTACTTTCAGCACTGGTCAAATCAAGCTCATCCAGCTCAATTTCAACTTCTATATGCTTATCGACATCGAGTTTGGACAAAAGTGCTACCGTCTCAACATGCGCTGTCATTGGAAACATATCCACTGGTTGTACTTCTTTTAGTTCATAGCCGTAGTGTGTAAGGATTTCAATATCTCTTGCCATGGTTGCAGGGTTACAGGATACGTAGACAATGCGTTTTGGTTCCATGCCTGCTGCAGAGGTTAGTACTTCTTCTTTACAGCCTGCACGAATTGGATCAAATACAATGACGTCTGGTCGTACGCCAGCTTTGTAGAGTTTTGGCATTTCTACGGCCGCATCAGCAACGATGAATTCTGTATTATCATAGCCATTGCGTTCAGCGTTTTCACGAGCATTGATAATGGCAGGTTCTACAATTTCTATGCCGATAACATGTTTTGCCTTATGTGCTAAAAATAGTGAAATGGTCCCCGTACCACAATACGCATCGATAACGGTTTCATCACCTTTTAGGTCCGCATAAGCTAATGCTTGATCGTAAAGTACTGTCGTTTGTTCTGGATTCACTTGGAAGAAGGAGTGTGGAGATAATGTAAACTGTAAGTCCTTAATATGATCTGTAATCGTCCCATCCCCATAGAGGATATTATTTTTAGGTCCTAATATAACATTAGTTCGCTTACCATTTACATTATGAACAATAGTTTCTACTTGAGGAATTCGTTCTGTTAATTTATCTACCCACTTTTCTTGGTGTGGTAAGTAATCTGTAGCAGTTACAAGGATAATCATCCATCCAGATTGCCCAATGCGACCGATTACATGGCGCAATATACCTTTGCCTGTCTGTTCATCATAAGGTTCAATATCAAATTCTTTAGCGATTTGATAACATGCTTGAGCAATAATATTATTGCCTTCATCTTGAATAGGACAGTTTGTACCTTGTACGATATCGTGAGATCCCATCGCATAGAATCCCATTTGAATATCGCCTTTAGTGCCGCCTACAGGCATTTGCATTTTATTGCGATATGCCCATGGTTCTTTAGGTCCTAATGTAGGCTTAACAAGGTCTGGATTTTGATGACCAATGCGTTCGATAACGTCCTTCACCTTTTGTGTTTTTAGTGAAAGCTGTCCTTCATAGGTAATGTGTTGTAGTTGGCAGCCTCCACAGAATCCATAAAGATCACAACTTGCATCGATACGATTGGGAGCCATCGTAACAATTTCTAAGAGGCGCCCTGTAGCATAGGTTTTTTTAACCATATCAATAGCTACTTTCACAGTTTCTCCAGGTAAGGCAAAAGGCACAAAGACAGTAAAGTCATCTACACGACCTACCCCTTCACCGCTGCTACCGATGCCATGAATAGTTACCAATACTTCATCACCAAACTTAACAGGCGCATTTAAAATAGCCTGTTGTTTTTTAGATAATTGGCCGTTTGTAGCTTGCTGTGAATTAGAGCGATTACTTCTTCTATGTTGTTTAGATTGTTTTTTACGAGATGTACGATTAGTACCGTTCATTACGCGTCTCTTTTCTTCCAAATTTTAATCATACCAGTCACAATAAGAACGAAGAATACAGTGCCGAATTTAACGAGTAATTCTTCACCTTGAATATATGGCATAAGAAGTGGATCTTCCACAATCATTTCGCCTGCAACCCAGCCAAGGAGTGCACCACCAGCCCAAAGAATAGCAGGGAATTTATTAATAATACGAGCAAATAATGTAGAGCAAAATACGATAATTGGAACAGTAATTAACATACCTGCAATAACAAGCTCTAAATGACCTCTAGCGGCCCCTACTACACCAATAACATTATCAATACTCATCATAGCGTCAGCTACAATAATCGTCCAAATGGCACCCATTAAGGAATTCTTAGCTTCGATATGTGCATCTTCATCTCCACCTTTTAATAATTGAATGGCAATCCATACAAGTACAAGGCCACCACCTAAGTGGATAAGAGGAATTAAAGTAAGCGCCTCTACTAAAAGGGTAGCAAATACAAGGCGCATTACAATGGCACCTACTGTACCCCAAATTACGGCTTTCTTTTGTAGTTCTGGAGCTAGCTTACCTGCTGCCATACCAATTACTACAGCATTATCACCAGCCAACAAAATATCAATTAAAATAATCTTACCAATGGTCACCCACGTGGCAACTTCTAAAAATTCCATTCTCTACATACCTCAATTCAAACGAGTAATTCAATAACTATCCCTTAACTATACCATAAATCTTCTATTTTCTCATCTATAAGTGGGGTAATAGTTTACATAAAAAAATCTCTCCTCTTATGATTAAGAGAAGAGATTTATTCTATTATTTCTTGGTTTTTTTAGCTATCAAAGATGCCCCTACTACGAGGATTACTGCAGCTATTTTGATGAACAGTACATATGGTTCAACACTATGAGCAATCAATGTATCCTCTACTGCCATACCAGCACCTACCCAGCCAAGGATACCGCCGCCAACGTATAGGATAATTGGGAAACGTTCGATGACTTTCACAAATAAAGTACTGCCATAAATGATGATTGGTACAGTTATGAGCATACCGATGGCTACCATTGTCATATGACCACCTGCAGCACCAACTACACCGATAACATTATCGATACCCATGATACCGTCAGCAATAACAATAGTTGTAATGGCTGCGCGTAAATTATCCTTAGCTTCGATATTATGCTCGCTTTCATCATCAGCAACGAGCTTGTATCCGATCCATAAGAGGAGGATACCACCTACTAAACGAAGTGCAGGAATATTGTTCAATGCCTCTACAAATAGGAATGCCATAACAAGGCGTAAAATAATGGCGCCAGCTGTGCCCCAGAAGATGGCTTTCTTCTGTAAATGTGCTGGCAAGTTACGAGCTGCCATACCAATTACAATAGCATTATCGCCAGCAAGTAAGATATCGATAACGATGATCTGAAGCATCGCTAATAAACCTTGTACAGATAAGATGTCCAATGTATCCTCCTTAGAATATAACTATAGTATATATATTATAATCGATATAGTTCAGTAGTGTAAAATTCAATTTGTAAAATATATATTCATTTTTAGCATACTCTATTCATATTAATATGAGAATCATAACACTACAAATAAAAGTTCTAGTATATAAAAAATCATTAATTATAGATTCATAATAGACTAATCAATAATATATATTTAATTCCCAATTCTCAAGGAATTTATCTATTAAATTAGACTACTTTATGATATCGTATAATATATCATTAATAAGGGAGGTAAGTATGTATCAAACATATTCTATATTACAAAAGTTATGGTTGTTCATTAAGCTATTTACTCCTATGTGCATAACACAATTTTCCCTTATCGGTGGGACCTTTATAGCCATCTTTTTAACGGGACAATATAGTACAATAGATTTAGCTGGGGTTGCTACGGGGTATAATTTATGGCTCCTCTTCTATATCTTTGCACAAGGAACGTTGTTAGGTATCACTCCAATTATTTCTCAGCTATTGGGAGCTAAGAAAACCGATGATATTTCAACAATCTTTTATCAAGGTCTTTATATCGGTACAGGCCTAGCATGTATCATTTTAATAATTGGTCTCTTAGGCTTACGTCCTCTTCTGACAGCATTAAATCTGGAACCTGCTGCAGCTGAGGTATGTATTAGTTACCTGAAAGCATTTGCTATAGGTCTATTCCCACTACTTTGGGTTAATACATTGCGTAATACAGTCGACAGTCATGGATTAACACATTATTCTATGGCCATCGTATTTACTAGCTTTATTGTGAACGTATTTTTGAACTACGCACTCATCTTTGGACATTTCGGATTTCCAGAAATCGGTGGTGTCGGTGCTGGCTATGGTATAGCCGGTGCTTGTTGGACTAACTTTATTCTCTTTAGCTTAGTATTACTATTACATCCGAAGTTAAAGGGATATCGTATCTTTAAAGACTTCAGTAAACCAAGTTTTCACTACATTCGCGAACAGCTACATATAGGTATTCCTATTGGCTTTTCCATCTTCTTAGAAGCTAGTATCTTTAGTATTGCTGGCCTCTTGATGGTTCACTTTGGATCCGCCGTCGTAGCTGCTCATCAATCTGTTATTTCCTTTACCAATGTATTCTACTGTTTACCTCTTAGTATCGCTATGGCCTCTACCATTGCAGTCGCATATGAACTTGGGGCAGGTCGTAAACAAGAGGCTATCCAATACTCCTATATTTCTCGCATCTTAGCCATTGTATTGGCTATCATGATTTGTACATTTACGTTTACTAATATGGATGCTATTGCAGATCTCTTTACAAATGATGATGAAGTATACAAGCTTATCTACAGCTTCCTTGGATACGGTGTATTCTTCTCTGCTATCGATGCCATTGGAACCCCTTTACAAGGTATATTGAGAGCTTATAAGGATGTAAAAGTAGTTCTTTACATTTCCCTCGTTTCCTATTGGGGCGTATGCTTCCCTACGGCCTATATTCTTGCTAAAAATCCTAATTATGGACCATTTGGCGTATGGATTGGCTTACTCTCTAGCGTACTAGTAGCGGGTATATTATTCACCTGGCGTACTTGGTACATTCAACGTAAACAAAACTAAATAACAATTAATACAGTAAAAGAGCATCTTACATAAGATGCTCTTTTTTATTTCAATATATCTTGTTTTTCTACTTTGGACATACGGAAGAAATTATATAATGCTTCTGCCGTTTTATAGTTCATAGAGTCTACCTTTGAAAGCTCATCAATAGATGCCTCTTTCATGGCCTCTAAACTATTAAAATTAGCCCATAAAGCCTTGCGGCGTTTAGGACCAATCCCTTCGATATGATCTAAAATAGATTCTAAGTTGCGTTTACCACGCAATTTACGATGGTAGGTAATAGCAAATCGATGGGCTTCATCACGTATTTGTTGCAGCAATTGAAGTTCTGGCGTGTGATGGCTCAAAATGATACTTTCAGATTGCCCTTCTACGAATACCTCTTCAATGC
>NZ_CALJSP010000064.1:0-5419 GCF_937975875.1 Veillonella dispar
CCTACAAGCTCTTTGAACTCAGGCTTAATTAATACTTGTGTTAAGAAGTAGGCGATGATGACCATAATAATAGAGAATGGAGCTGCTGCAGTTAGCCAATCTATCCAACTGATGGATGTATTCATCTGAGTTTGTATAAAGCCTACGGCTACAAGATTTTGTGCAGCAGCCGTTTGGATCATAATATTCCAAAATGTATCGGCCTGTACAGCACCTACCATGAGGAGAGCTGCTACGCGACTTTTACGTTCAATACCTAAGTTTTCAACAATACCGATAATGATTGGTGCTAAGCAGGCAATACGAGCCGTTGCACTTGGAACGAAAAAGGCAAGAATAAGACCTGTAATAATAACACCTAAGTAAATACGACTTACCTTAGTACCAACGCTAGACAATACTAACATGGCAATACGACGATCTAGACCCGTTTTACGCATAGCTACAGAGATAAACATAGCAGCACCTACAAGAATCATGGCTGGTGAAGAATAACCAGAAATGATAAGCTTCAAGGCATTGGCTGTGCCCATCGCCTTAGCAGGTGCTTCGGGATTCGGTGAGAATCCTAATAGTAAAGCGGTAAGTGCAGTAATCATGGTAGCACTTACTGGATAGGAAACAGCTGATGTCATCCACAAGATAATGGCAAAGGCGAGTACACCGATCATACGATGACCACCGGTAGATAATGTTTCTGGTGTAGGTAATAATAAAATGCCACCTAGAACAATGAAAGATAAAATAAGTCCAATATTTTGAGCAGTTGTACGCGCCTTTTGAGGAGGGGCAGTAGTTGTTATACTCATAATAAAACTCCTTTCAATTTGTATCATAACTATTACTGTATAATAATAAATAAGGTAAACTATATAAGCTAGACTATCCTATAAAGTACACTATCCTATAAAGTACACTATATAAGCTAGACTATTCTATAAATATTATTGTATCGTATTTTCTATAGAATTAGCTGTATAATTTATAAGAATATTGTATACATAAAGAGAGAATGGTGTCAGTAAGTATACCTATATACAGAACTTATAATGTCTGTTATACTATAAGAGTTGTAATAACAAATTCATTGTTAAAAGCTCAATATTTTTTGTTGACTTTCACCAGTCGATTTGTTATTATAATTAAGTAATTTATGAAGCAGAGGCCATCCGCCACTCACCTAATACCGAGAAGTATGAGGTTAATATAGAGAACTCTATTCGGATGGTGTTTGCCGTCCGTTTTTTTTATTCTCTTGGAGGTGAACGCTATTAGCAAGGATACACCACGCATTAATGAAGAGATTCGTGCTCGTGAACTTCGTGTCGTAGGTCCTGAAAACGAACAAATCGGCATTATGTCTGGCCGTGAGGCGTTGGCATTGGCTGAAGAAAAGCATCTTGATCTTGTGGAAATTGCACCTAACGCTAAACCACCAGTAGCTCGCATTATGAACTACGGTAAATATCGTTATGAACAACAAAAACGCGAGAAAGAAGCGAAGAAGAAACAAAAAATCGTAACTTTAAAAGAAGTTAAGTTACGTCCACATATTGAAGACCATGACTTTTACGTAAAAATGAAAAACGCATCCAAATTCTTGGGTGAAGGTAACAAAGTAAAAGTAACTATCATGTTCCGCGGTCGTGAACTTTCACATCCAGAACTAGGCATGGCAGTATTGACACGTTTCGCTGAAGAACTCAAAGAAACAGCGTCTATTGAAAAAGCAGCTAAATTAGAAGGTCGTAACATGACCATGATTTTAGTAAGTAAATAATGTTTTGGGAGGATTATAATTATGCCAAAAATTAAAACTCGTCGCGCAGCGGCTAAACGTTTCGCAGTAACTGGTACTGGTGAATTCAAGCGTGCAAAAGCTTTCAAAAGCCACATTCTTGAGAAAAAATCTCCAGCTCGTAAACGTAATTTGCGTAAAGCTACATTGGTTGCAAAAGCTGACCACAAACGCGTAGCTAAATGCTTACCATACGCTTAATCGTTAACTATTAGATCGATATATCGTAATTTAGGAGGAATATACAATGGCAAGAGTGAAAAAGGGCGTTACAGCTCATGCACGTCATAAAAAGATTTTAAAATTAGCTAAAGGTTACCGCGGTACACGTTCCCGTTTGTTCAAAAAAGCTAACGAAACAGTAATGAAAGCGTTGTACTACGCTCGTCGTGACCGTCGTGCGAAAAAACGCGAATTCCGTCAATTGTGGATCGCTCGTATCAACGCAGCGGCTCGCATCAATGGCACAACTTACAGCCGTTTCATCGCTGGTTTGACTAAAGCAGGCGTTGAAGTTAACCGTAAAATGTTGGCTGACTTGGCAGTTAACGATGCAGCAGCATTCGCTAAACTTGTTGAAGTAGCTAAAAACGCTTAATAGCATAACAATACAGACTAAGGACTCTCTTTGGAGGGTCCTTTTTTGTATGGTGAAAGTATGATATATTGAAAATACATATCGTGTTGTGTAAAAGCGGGAGAATAGAGGAGGAGTAGGTAATGGAACAGTTATTTTATCTGTTGATACCTTTAGGACTTTGTTTGTTTTATTTAGGTATTAAATACACGATTCGCTTTGGTAGAGCTAAGATGCTCTATGAAATGCCTTATGTAAATAAAGAAGGAACTTTTACGTTAGAGCGAGCAGGTACTTATGGCCTATGGCTTAGTGGAAAAATGTTTACAAAGGCGCCTATTGGCGAATTTGGTTTTAATGTAGTTGATGAAAAAACGGGAAGGACAATTCCTTTATTTTTATCTATTATGCGCGTCCGAGTTAATGGCATTACTCACTCTAGAATGGAATTATATACCTTTGATGCGGGGCCAGGTACCTATAGACTGTCTGTTACAGAAGATCCCTTTGTACTAGATGCAGTTATGAAAAAAGTAGGCGATAAGGTGATTAAAGGTGCTATTGATTATAATCAATTTAATATACAAATCTACACACATACATCCTTTGTTTTAAGGTTTATATCAATTTGGATGATTGCACTTGGACTTATTATTGCTGTATTAGGCGGAGTTCTTCCTAACACTTTAGTGTGAAATAGTAGATAGTTTTGGCTATTTTATATAATGAATAAATTATCAGAAAAGTGAAATAGTAAAAGAGGGGTTTTATCATAGCTTGTAGAACTAATACAGTAATGAACCTATTTAAAGGTGTTTGTTAAAAGGAGACAGTATTATGGGAATCTTTAAAAAGCTATGTATGACCTCTATGTTAGGTGTTATGTTGGCGGTACCTACGTATGCAACTGTTGTTACAGGTAGCCAATCCGATGTAAACATGGAATTAAAATATCCATTGGTATATACCAATAATATGTTTGCACAAAAAGCGATTAATACAGATATTGCTAACTATGTTTTATATGCTAAATCAATCTATTACGATCAACATGCGTACCAAGTAAAACAAAATTATAAAGTTACCTATGAAGATGCTCAAGTAGTATCTATTTTGTTAACTACCTATTATTATCACGCTGGTAGTGCACATGGTATGTATAACACTAAAGGCTTAGTATATAACAAGATTACGGGCCAACGAATTCCACTATATAACTATGTAAAAATTGCTAATCCGCAACAAATAGAGAGAGGCATTAATTCTGGTATATTGCGCTTCTATAGTGAAGGTCATAAAAAAGCAGACCTACTACCTAACTGGAATGTAGAATACGTTTCTGATAACTACTACTTAAAAGGTAAAGGAGCAATAGGGCTTGTATACCAACCATATGAATTAGGACCATACTCTTATGGGAATACATTCGTTGAATTCTCACGACAAGCAATTGAATACTTTAACCGTATGAACTCTTAATACCAGTGTAGCTTTAAATTGTGTCTTATCAGTACATTGATGCATTAAATAGTATTCTTGTTATAAACTTATAAAAGCCTATAGTACATTTTTGTACTATAGGCTTTTGGTGTATTTACCATATTATCTTTTATATCCGCCACATCCTCTAGCATTAGAATTTTGACCACAATAACTTTGGCTAGTATTGTTACAAACGGTGTTATTATTACAGTTGTATTGTGTGTTTGTATTACAACTGTATTGAGTATCTGCATTACAATTATATTGAGCATTTGTATTGCAATTTACTTGTGATCCATTGCATACATAATCATAAGCAAATCCTGTGGATACTGCAGCAGTCACGGCTAAAAATGTCATGACAATCATACGTTTTGTAAACTTCATATGTATCATCTCCTTGTTTCTATACTTATATTGTACTACTAAATGTCAACTAAAATATGATATTCTATACATATATACTATTTGAGGGAGTATGTGAAAGGATGAGAGTTTATGATGAAACGTGCGTTATTGGCGACACTATGTTTTAGTTTTGTGACATTGGGAAGCCAAGCAATTGATATCAATATACCAGGTGCAGATCCTACAATATCAAAGGATGCATATCAGAACTATCGTAAGACTGATAATGAAGTCCAAAAGACTGAAAATATTATAGCTAATCAGATACGAGATGAATATAACAATAATGAGTCTAAAAAATGGACACTAGATGAGTTATTATACTTTACAAAAGAATTGTATCATTCTACAAAGCAGTCTTCTTCTGTTTTTATTCTTAAGGATAATGGGGCAAATATTAAATTTACTGTACCAGAGAGTAGCCAATTTGGTAAAACTATAAAAGGGGATCCATTAACTACAGAGGTTCAAAAAGGAAATTTCCGCTTAATTGAAGGAAATATACATTATACTATTCGTAAGAATAGTGAAAGCCAGTCTAAGGAAAATTCGTTCTCGTATCCTACTGTTAGAAATGCTACATGGGAGATTGGGCAGACTAAAAGTGGAGCTTTAGAAGGAGCTATTAACTTTGGTGTGAAAGCTGATCCTTCGCTGTCTTATCATATTAGTTATGATTTGATTAAGAAAAAGGAACTGGAACTATTAAAGACACATGATCAGGAGTACGTGTATAAAGAGCTAATGTCACCATTAGTTAATTATGTACTACCTTCAATTGAGCCTGCAAAACAAATACTTTCAAAAACAAAACCGATAACTATTAATGGATTCACGTTCCAAACGTTAAAATCAAGTGATTTAACCTATTATGGCCCTGATAATGATGCCATTTATATTTATGATGGTAAAAGCTATCGTGAAGGTATTATGGTGAGAGAATTAAAACCGGAAGAGTTAGCTAATCGTCATCAAATTAATTATAAATTGATACGATTCTTCATTATGTATAAGCCATATTCTGATTACAAACCAATTCAATATGCTACAGTTTGGAATGATGCTACTCCTGCTATGTATATGGAAGTAGAACGATCTACCACGTCGGCCACTTTGCCGAGGCGCTGCAGGCGCTCTCCGGTGTGCCGCTGGCC
>NZ_CALJSP010000065.1:0-1487 GCF_937975875.1 Veillonella dispar
TGATCGGTATAACCTACGATTTCCGGCAGACAATCATCGCCCGACACAATCGTGAGGACAACGGCGCTATTTTAGACGGCGATATGTTACATAAGTTACAAAGTAATCCTCGCATTTTAGGCCTAGGTGAGGTTATGGACTCTTTTGGTGTTATTGATAGAGATCCATATATGGTAAAAAAATTAGATTATTTTAAAGATATGATTATGGATGGTCATATTATTGGGCTTTCACCAAAGCAATTGGCAAGCTATCGTCTAGCAGGCATTACTACAAACCACGAATGTATTTCCTACGAAGAGGCTAAAGAGCAAGTTAGAAATGGTATCTACGTATGGATTCGCGAAGGTAGTGCGGCTCATAATTTAGATGCCATCGTACAAGGTATCGTTCATAACAAAGCTAATACAGAATACTATGGTTTCTGTACAGATGATAAACACATTGAGGATATCCGCTCTGAAGGTCATATCAGTTATAACATTCGCAGATCTATTGAACTTGGCTTAGACCCTGTGAAAGCTTATAAAATGGCTTCTACCAATACGGCGGTTTGCTATCATTTGAAAGACTTAGGTGCTATTGCCCCAAGCTATAAAGCAAATCTTGTAGTTCTCGATGATCCTAATAGCGTAGCAATACATGAAGTGTTCTATAAGGGGAAACCTATTGAACGAGTTCTTGTTAGAGAAGAGAAGGAAGTTCCTAGGGAATTATTACACACTATTAATATAGGGACTTTCACAAAAGAGAAACTCGACATTAATGTAGACAGTCCTCAAGCTATTATTAATATTGTACCGGGCCAAATCGTTACACAAAAGACGGTTGAAGGCGTTCCTGTAGAAAATGGTCTATTTAAACCAAATGCAGAGTACAATAAAATTACTTGTATTGAGCGTTATAAAGCATCAGGCAGAAATGGTGTAGGCATTCTGAAAGGTTTTAATCTTAAAAACGGTGCCATTGCAACATCCTTTGCACATGATTCCCATAATTTAATCGTTGTAGGCGATAATGATGCAGATATGATGGTAGCCATTGAACGTATTCGTGAAATTGGTGGGGGCTATGTCATTACAAGTGAAGGTAAAGTAGTAGAAGAATTAGCCCTTGAAGTAATGGGGTTAATTACAAATCGACCACACGAGGAAGTAGATGCTAAAGTAGCTAAGATGAAAGACATTGCCTACGGTATGGGTGTGCCTAAGGGACTAGATCCATTTATCAATCTGAGCTTCCTTGCATTAACAGTAATTCCAGAAATTAGAATTACTACTACTGGTGTAATGGAGTTTTAGTATTTAGTGTAAGAAAAATATAATAGAAAAAGAGGTTGTAACTAGAATGCGATTAAATCACATTCTGTTGCAACCTCTTTTGGCTTTATTACAGGATATTTCTAGAAAAGATATAATTATTTTATTATAGTAAATCCGACGCATAGTGGGTGACTCACAGGAAATTATCGGTGATTATGATTTGTG
>NZ_CALJSP010000066.1:0-5009 GCF_937975875.1 Veillonella dispar
AAATTTATTAATAGCCTTCTTGAAAAAGAGTATGGATTTATTGAACGTGACTTATTGTCTGCAGAACTAGAAATTGTACCAGCTGGTAAAGCACGTGATATGGGCTTTGATCGTTCCATGGTAATGGCGTATGGCCAAGATGATCGCGTGTGTGCCTACACATCCTTGGTAGCAATGCTTGAAGTGGATAATGTAAAGCGTACTACTTGTTGTTTACTTGTAGATAAAGAGGAAATTGGTTCTGTAGGTGCTACAGGTATGCAATCACGCTTCTTTGAAAATGCAGTGGCTGAAATTTTAACACTTATGGGTAAACCTAATTCTGTAAGTGTACGACGCACATTGGAAAATTCTCGTATGTTATCTTCCGATGTTAGCGCTGGCTATGATCCTTTATATGCATCTGCATTCGAAAAGAAAAATGCATCTTACCTAGGTATGGGTGTTGTATTCAATAAATTTACTGGTTCTCGTGGTAAATCTGGTTCCAATGATGCGAATGCTGAATATATGGGCTTTATTCGTCGTGTCATGGAATCTAACAATGTAACATATCAAACTGCAGAGCTTGGTAAGGTTGACCTTGGCGGTGGTGGTACCATTGCGTACATCATGGCCTTATACGGTATGAATGTTATCGACTGTGGCGTAGCCGTGCTTAGCATGCATGCTCCATGGGAGGTTACGTCTAAGGCGGATATTTACGAGGCTAAACAATGCTACGTTGCATTCTTAAATGCAGCTGATGAATCAATCTAAAATTATGGGGCTTTCACCATTGGTGAAAGTCCATTCTATGTGAGGTATATATGAATCAAACAGATTTAGGCGCAGCCATAGAGGCAGCGAAGGGAGAGGCAACAGAGGTTAAGACTGTAAAAGTCGATATTTTTGATATTCCTGAAACAAAGGCTGAAGAATATATTGCTAATCGTGAAGAGGTAGCAAAAGCTGCAGCACAGGTCATGAAACCATACTGTGTAACGGTAAAGCGTGAAACATTAGATCCTGAAGAAGGGGAGGCTGTAGTTGGTTATTATGTAACGGGTGAAATTTTAATGTGTGTCATCCTCGATCCATTTGAAGTGCCCGTTATGAAGGTAGCTCTTGATAAAGGGACCCTTAAAGACTATATTTTAGCAGCTAATGATTTAACAGAAGACATGTTAGCATCTCTTGAAAAATAAGAGGATTTCACATTTTTATGTGTCCTATAAATGGACAAATGTAAAATACTTTAATCTGCTACATTGATGTAGTAAAGAAATTTGTTTATAATAGATGTATTATAGTCATTGCAGATAGGAAGGAAATCCCCATGAACTTAAAAAAAGGTATTGCCCTAGCGCTCACGGCGGCAGCATTGATGGCATTTACAGGCTGTGGCTCAAATGGAACAACATCCAATGGTGAATACAAGGTTGGTGTAGTACAACTGGTTGAACATCCTGCACTTGATGCTGCAAACAAAGGTTTTGTTGATGCCCTAAAAGAGAAAGGCTTAGCTGATAAAACCGCCTTTGACCAACAAAATGCACAAGCTGATCAATCTAATTTGAATAGCATTGCACAGCGCTTTGTATCTGATCGTAAAAACTTAATTTTAGCCATTGCTACACCGGCAGCTCAATCTATGGCGAATGCAACTCATGATATTCCAATCTTGGGTACTGCTATTACTGATTACGAAGCAGCAAAACTTGTTAAATCTAATGAAAAACCAGGTGGTAATGTATCTGGTACATCTGATATGAACCCAGTAGAACAACAAGTTGATTTAATTTTACAAGTATTGCCGAACGCAAAAACTATCGGTACTATTTATAGTTCTAGTGAAGTAAATTCTCAAATTCAAGTTGAAAAAATGAAAGCTTATGCAGCTACAAAAGGTGTTAAGGTTGAAGAGGTTACCGTTTCTAACGTAAACGATATTCAACAAGCAGCACAAAATCTTGTTTCTCAACATGTAGATGCAATTTATGTGCCAACAGATAATGTAGTAGCTTCTGCGATGAGCAATCTTGTAGCGATTACCGACCCAGCAAAAATTCCTGTATTTGGCGGCGAAGATAACCACGTAAAAGGTGGTGCTGTAATGTCCTTGTCCGTAGATTACTACAAACTTGGATACCAAACAGGTTTAATGGCAGCTAAAATTTTAACTGGTGAAGCTAAAGTTGAAGATATGCCTATTGAAATGCAAAAAGAATTTAAATTAGTTGTAAGTAAAGATAAATTACAAAAATTGGGCATCACATTACCAGAAGAGTTGATGAACAAAGCAACTATGATTTAATACAGAACTGGTAAGGAGTTACATATGAACTGGAAAAAAGGTATTGCAGTAGCACTTAGTGCTATCTCTATTATGGCTATGGTAGCTGGTTGCGGTTCCAACACAGCAACTAATGATCAAAAGAAAATCGGCGTTATTCAATTGGTAGAACATCCATCTCTTGATGCCGCGAATAAAGGCTTTGTTGATGGCCTTGCATCTAAAGGTTATAAAGATGGGGAAAACATCAAATTAGACCAACAAAATGCTCAAGCTGACCAATCTAATTTAAATAGTATTGCTCAACGTTTTGTATCTGATAAAAAGGATTTAGTATTAGCCATTGCAACGCCAGCTGCACAAACTATGGCAAACGCATCTCATGATATTCCTATCATGGGTACTGCTATTACAGATTACGTTACAGCAAAACTTGTTCAATCTAACGAACATCCAGGTGGTAATGTTTCTGGGACATCTGATATGACACCTGTAGAAAAAGAGGTTGACCTTATTATTGCATTAGTACCAAATGTAAAACGTATTGGTGCAATTTACACATCTTCTGAAATCAATTCCCAACTTCAAGTTGAAAAAATGAAAGCCTATGCAGCTACTAAAGGTATCACTGTTGTAGAAGCAACTGTATCTAACGTAAATGATATCCAACAAGCGGCTACAAATCTTGTGAACCAAGATGTACAAGCTATTTATACACCAACTGATAATGTATTAGCATCTGCTATGGCTAACTTAGCTCAAATTACTGATGCTGCTAAAATTCCAGTATTTGCTGCCGATGAAGGTATGACAATGACTGGTGGTGTGGCAACATATTCTGTTGACTACTATAAATTAGGTTATCAAACTGGTTTAATGGCGGCAAAAGTGCTTTCTGGTGAAGCTAAAATCTCTGATTTAGCTATTGAAACACAAAAAGATATTAAGTTAACTGTGAATGAAGAACGTGCTAAAAAATTAGGTATTACAATTCCTGAAGCACTTCGTAAAGATATGAAATAATAGAGGAGATTTTGATGTTAGATTTAGTGGTAGGCACCATAACAACTGGCCTTTTATGGTCTTTGTTAGCGGTTGGTGTTTTCATCACCTTCCGTGTATTAGATGTGGCTGACTTAACTGTAGAAGGTACGTTTCCAATGGGGGCAGCCATTTCTGCAATTTTAATTACAAGTGGTATGAACCCAATCCTATCTATCTTGATTGCCGGCATTGGCGGTATGGCCGCAGGTGCTGTAACAGGTTGGATTCATACAAAATTGAAGATTCCTGCATTGTTAGCTGGTATCTTAACAATGATTGCTTTATATTCCATTAATCTTCATATTATGGGGAAAGCTAACGTATCCTTGCTTCGTATGGATACCATTTATTCAATTATCGGTAGTGTACTCCACACACCAAATATGTGGTCTGCAGCTATCGTAGGTGTTATCGTAGCTGTTGTAGTATGCTTACTATTATTCTGGTTCTTTGGTACAGAAATTGGTACAGCATTACGTGCAACAGGTGTTAACCCTCAAATGATTCGTGCTCAAGGTGTAAATACTGACAACATGATCGTTCTAGGTCTTTTGATTTCCAACGGTTTTGTTGGTATGTCTGGTGCATTGATTGGTCAATTCCAAGGCTTTGCCGACGTAGGTATGGGTATTGGTACTATCGTAATTGGTTTGGCTTCCGTAATTATCGGTGAGGTAGTATTTGGTACAAAATCCTTCGTACGTAGCCTCATTGCTGTAGTACTTGGTTCTATCGTATATCGTATCGTTATTGCAGCTGTACTTTATATGGGTATGCCACCAAACGATTTGAAATTATTCACTGCTATTCTTGTTGCCATCGCGCTTTCCTTGCCTACATTGAAAGCAAAATGGTTGGCTCGCTAAGGAGGGGGACACTATGTTAGAAGTAAAAAATATGGTAAAAACCTTCTTTAAGGGCACAATCAATGAAAAAACTGCTCTTCAAGGTATTGATCTTCGATTAGAAGAAGGCGATTTCTGTACTGTAATTGGTGGTAATGGTGCTGGTAAAAGTACGTTGCTAAACTCCATTGCTGGTGTATTTCCAGTAGATGAAGGCTCCATTACAATCAATGATATTGATGTCACAAAAATGCCAGAATACAAACGTGCTAAATACATTGGTCGTGTATTCCAAGATCCTATGGTTGGTACGGCAGGTAATATGCAAATAGAGGAAAACTTGATTCTTGCTATGCGCCGTGGTAAAAACTTAGGTCTTAAATGGGCTTTCAAAGATAGTGAACAAGCATTCTTTAAGGAACGCCTTGCATTATTAGGTTTAGGCCTTGAAGATCGTTTGTCTGCTCGTATGGGCTTATTATCTGGTGGTCAACGCCAATCTATTACATTATTAATGGCAACTATGCTTCGTCCAGAGCTTTTATTGCTAGACGAACATACAGCGGCCCTTGACCCTAAGACGGCAGAAAATGTTTTGCAATTAACAGATAAACTTGTATCAGAACATAACTTAACAACTCTTATGATTACTCATAATATGCGCGATGCATTGCGCTTTGGTAATCGCCTCATCATGATGGATGCTGGTCGCATCATCTATGATGTAAAAGGGGAAGAAAAGAAAAAATTAACAGTTGCTGATTTGTTACAAAAATTTGAAGTAGCTGGTGAAGGTGCGTTAAGCGACCGTATGATGCTCGGTTCAAAATAAGTACCTAAATCAT
>NZ_CALJSP010000067.1:0-14658 GCF_937975875.1 Veillonella dispar
TCTTGCCTGAAAGCCAACGTAAGGCTCTTGGTTATTTAGGATCTCATTCTGGTCGAGATGAAGATAAGGTGGCTAACTCTGGTTTAACACCGGTTGCAGCAGGTGATGGGGTAACTTTCAAAGAAGCAGATTTAACATTTGTATGTAAAAAACTGTATGAACATCAATTTGATGAAGCTCACTTAGCGGATAACGTAAAGGAATATTATGCAGCCAATCCGTCTATGTATACCCAAGTTGGCAAAGATCGCTGGGAACCACACTATATGTACATCGGCGAAGTATTTGAGGCCATAGAGGGATAGTCTTATATACAACTTATTTATATTGAGGGAATTGTATGATTAAAAGAACTATTTTAATAGGCCTTTATTCGTTTGGTCTTATAGTAACAGTACATGCTGCCAATATAAATCTTCCTGGTGGAGATGCCATGGTGCCTGATACTGCTTATGAAAGCTATTCTTATAATAGTGTTGATATGAATCTGGTAGAGGCTCAGTTTAGACGTCGCTCAGGCCCTGTGGTAGCGCAGACTGTGAAAAATGGGCGTAGAACGGTAGAGCAAGCTAAGGCATATATGGATGGTAATGCCAAGTTTTTAAAACGCCAAGCTAATCAAAGTACGGTGTTCATCTTTGACGATGATACACAGCATATTCGCTTTTCTATGCCTTATCCAAGTCTTGAAAGTAAGGCGATTAATGATAACACTAATTCAGTTGTTAATGTCGTAAATGGTATCCCTCAATATTATATTAAAAGTATGAATGCAGATATCGTAGTCGATGTGGATGATAAGACTACCTATACGGATCGGGCTTTCACATATAAAACGGTAAAAAATGGTCAATGGCAGCAGAAGTATGGGATTATGACACTCATCCCCGGAAAAGAAGAGAAAGCTGAGCCGCGTACGAGTACGGGTGTTGAGTTTTCCCTGCCTAGTGATACGAATCATGTGTATCGTGTTAACATCATAAATCGTGGTAATGGCAATCCAGATCATATTAGGTATGCAGAAGGGGCTTTAGCAAATTATGTGATTCCATCGGTAGAGGATACAAAGGCGATAGATCGCTATTCTAATGTTGAGAAATGGGGAAACCTTGAATATCGTGTGCTCAAGAATAGTACGAGAAAAGCCGATTATGAGCCTACATCCTATGGTGAGGAAACGCGCGTTTATAAGGTGGGCGATATAGTGCAGCTGATTAAGCGCCGTCCGATTTTTCCAAATGATGAAAAACATTTTTATTCAGGTGCTTTTTCTACGATGGATACGATGAGCCGAAAATACCCGTATTCAGTTAATGATAATGCGACCATTTGGCGTAATGGTATGCCTGCATTTAGTGGCAGTGTAAAATTTGATAATGGTATTAATTATACATATTTTACAATCCGTGATGATAAATATGTGTACAGCATTGAAGTTGCTTATAAAGCCAATACGGTGAAGACGTCTTATCATGATATTCGTAATATGGTAGAAATGGCAAAATTGATCAATCGTCCGCATAAGCAAGAGTTTCCTGCGTTGAAGTATATTTGGGAGGCTGATGTTTTTAAATTGCCTTAAAGATTAACTAATATTTTGTCTATGTGTAGATACACTTATGCATAAAAAGAAATAGAGAAAGAAAAACAGCTAGTATTGCGATTTGCAGTACTGGCTGTTTTGGTTACACATCTTATTAGATTTTGAACGATGTTTTAATGGGCATGGCTCTCCTCTGCATCTGGGAATAAAACATGCTCTTTTAGTTTAAAGCTAGGATTATTGGTAGACTCAAAAAACTCAATCATATTCCGTAATTTTTGAACTTTCTCAGCATGTAAAAAACTTGGGTAAAAGATGATATAGGTAAAGCTATAGGTCCCATCATAGGATTGAAAGGTTAGGATGTGATCATCCTTATGAGGTGTATAGATGTGTGTGGATAATCCAGGAATATTATTATTCCATATAACGGAATAATTAATATAATCTGATGTTGGCTGGGAATAGTATATATTCCAGAACGTATCTAAATTAATGTTAAAATTGTAATGCCCGTTTACAACAAGATCGCGCGCATATGGGTTTTTAGGAATATTATTAGTAGAAACAAAGAATGTTATGTTCCCCTTTTTGTAGTATCTAATATCTTGGTACTCGGTGCCTTTTTCCTCACCTATGTATATAGCGTCTTTTGGTACGCGGTATTGTACACCGTTTAAGTTTTCTATGCGTGAATATTGATTTAATTCATTTAGATTTTGCACAGAGGGAAGCACATAATTAGCCAATAATTTATCTGTAGGAACTTTATTCAGAACGGGGTTGTTATCATAATAGACAAACCCTGCATGATATAAGGGTTGACGCATGTTATAGCCTTTAAACTTAAAATTGATCGTGTCGATGGTCAAAGTTGTTTTTTTTCCGTTTTCAAAGTGTGGCATCTTCATGCTATCCCAAGTGCTGTAGGTCAGAGTTGGGTATGAAAATACAGTGCCCTTTATATCAGAAATCTGTTTTGCCGGATTTTGTTTGGCCTTGTCTAGAAAGAAGTCACGAACGTTTTTATCTGTCAACTTTTCATAAGCTATTTTGGTGTTGCGCCAGTCGTAGTCTTTGGAATCTGCGTAGTCAATTTCTAAGTTGAGACTTCCATTATCGGTTAAAACCCGATAGTCTTCAATGGTTCGACTTGGGTTTTTGTAACGTCCTATATCATAATCACTTTTTTGGCCCGCTACTGGGAATGAAAGCCGAATTTGGTTGTATTGGTCATGAATGGAGATGACTGTATTATGGTAATTTTGACCGCGATATATAGAGGCCGCTTTAGCATACTCAATTTCGTTTTTACTAATACCATTAGCCTTGTCTGTTAACTTTAGTGTTTCCACATAGTTTACCACATCCTTTTCAATATCAGGGGTCGTGGCTTGATAATTTATGTAAGCATCCTTTGAAATCTTTGAGTCTGCACCAGGAATATTAACATCAATGGCTCCTATTGGTGATAATATAGTGCTCATTATGAAAGCACCCGCTAATAGTGGTAGTTTTGTCATGGTAGTATCTCCCGTTTATACTCTCATATCTATTGATACTGTCATAATCCATTGGTTATGTTACTAAGTATAATTATATAACATAATACTTATTGTATTGTATATTAGTGCATTATATAATTGGGTTAGGATAGTTATACGAGGTTGGGAAATAAGATAAACCGGAGGTCATTATGAAACCATTTGAATCAAAAGACTATAAAGCATTTACTATGTTTGAAAAGCGGTGGGCTCTTGTTACAGCTGGTACACCTGAGGATTTTAATACTTGTACTGTTAGCTGGGGCAGCATGGGCAACATGTGGGGCCTAGTTGGTAATGATATTTCCACAGTAACTGTGTATATTCATCCAGCTCGTTATACCCAAGAATTCATGGCGAAATATGATACGTTTACCGTTAGTTTCTTGCCTGAAAGCCAACGTAAGGCTCTTGGTTATTTAGGATCTCATTCTGGTCGTGACGAAGATAAGGTGGCTAATTCGGGCTTAACACCAGTTGCAGTAGATGATGGTGTCATGTTTGAAGAAGCAGAGTTAACTTTTGTATGCAAAAAGCTTTACGAACATCAATTCGATGAAGCACATTTAGCGGATAAAATAAAAGAGTATTATGCATCCAATCCTCCTGAATATACAAAAGCTGGCAGTGATCGCTGGGAACCACACTATATGTACATCGGCGAAATAGTTGAGACTATAGAGAAATAGACAATCTATGTAATATACAAATAAGGCAGTCCTGATGGACTGCCTTATTTGTAGTTATATTTTTTCAAAAGGAGAAAGTGAGACGGTATTTACTACCTGTATTAATAATAACATAGGGAATGGGTTAAAAATGCCACATGATATTGATGCAAATTCTTAGTTGTTTGAGCAAGGTTTTATGCTGGAATTTACACTAGATTTTATGGTAATTTATCAAAATAAGTCATAAAATTGATGAAAAATCAGTATATATGAGCCGACAGTGAGGAATAGCTTATATAGTGGGTTCTTTCATTGAGAACTACTATAAATTGTATATTTTGATAAAATTTTATGAATTTTAACCCCACAAAAAGTGCAAAATCTGATATAATAATAGTATCAAAAATAACTACGCGAATGCGTAGTTTTCTTATTTTGTGTTTGGCGTAGGTAGTCCCATGAGTGTAGTGAAGCCCTTATTATGGCTATTAGAACCGTATATCGTATATAAAGCCTATTTGTGGGCGCTCCGCTTTATAGCTCATCCATTGACGTGGGAAGGCGAGATAGACTTATTCTCCCTGACCTTAACGGTGCTGCTTATCCTTGATGCGGTGGCGTTGCCCTTGGTGATTTTGTATTGCCCAGGACTCAATCCTAGAAAACGTATGCCCGACTGGATTGTCCGATTAGGTACACCTATTTATATCGTCCATAATTGGCTTGATGGCAAGGTGGGCGGCGGTACGTCTACACCGATTGTATGGCTCCGCAGAGCCTTACATTCACTGTTGCTATTCATTTATTATCTTGTGCCGTTTTATGTGGGCGGTCATCTCGTGATGGGCCTCGTGGTAGCGCTCATGTATGATGTCCTCGTCTGGGCCCATGGAGGTGTGTAGTGGCTACTTGTGCATGGCCGACGACGCCTTTGTATCAGGCGTATCACGATCATGAGTGGGGTCGTCCTATTCATGATGATCGCTTGCAGTTTGAACATCTCTGTCTTGAAAGCCTCCAATGTGGTCTCAGTTGGCTCACGATTTTGAATAAACGAGACATCATTCGAGGCTGTTTTGATCATTTTGATATTGATGCGGTTGCTGCTTATAGTGAAAGCGACATAGAACGGATTATGGAGACTGAGGGCATGCTCAAGTCTCGTCCTAAAATTGAGGCTATCATCAATAATGCTTCTGCTTTTAAACGTATTCAAGATGAATTTGGTTCGTTTTGCAACTATATCTGGGCTTTCACAGATAATAAAACTATTATTTATGAAAGCCACCCCGATGGGCATGTGCCAGCAAAGAATGGTCTGTCTACGCGGATTAGTAAGGACTTGAAGAAGCGCGGGTTTAAGTTTGTAGGCCCTGTTACTGTTTATTCCCATCTGCAAGCTAGTGGCCTTATCAACGATCACGGTAAAGACTGTCCTTGTTTTGACGAGATTAATAAGACCGCAGATATTGCTCGATTGCCTGCAGACGCTGAGGATTAATACAGGTTGTAACGTATTTGTATAATCGTTAGTTAACAATAGTTTTTATACATGATTAGTTTTACAAAATTGAACTTGTGTTAAACCGCACTTTAAGGTGTACACTATAGTCGATGGAAAGATAGCGTTCCATCATATGTCGGCCCGCTTTATATACAAACACATATATTCTCTCTCTCCAAAGCGGGTCTCTCATATACTTCTCTCTCAAAGCTATAAACACAACATGAAGCCCCTATCCTTCACGGGATAGGGGCTTTTTGCTATATGTTTTTATCTAGGGCCATATGGCATAGATTGGTTGTATGCTATGGTAGATTGATTTATTTCGATGTAGTTGATATACTGATGATGAAATAAAATATTACTTTCACAATTTAGAAAGGGAAATATATGATTGGTTTGGGTACGGCCATTAATATTGGCCTTATCATAGCCGGCAGCTTGTGTGGACTTGCATTTGGTCGGTTTATGAAAGAAAATTTAAAACAGACGCTCATGATGGTGAGCGGCATTATTGTTCTCCTCCTCGGGATGAGCGGTGCCATGCAGTATATGCTAGTCATCGTGAACGGAACGATACAAACGACGGGGCCTATGCTGATGATCATTAGCATGGTGGCAGGCGCCGTAATTGGTGAGCTTATCGACCTTAACCGTTGGATTACTGTATTTGGCGACTGGGTGAAAGCCAAAACTGGTAACACTGGTGATCCGCAGTTTACGCACGCCTTTATTACGGCATCCCTTACATTTACAGTGGGAGCCATGGGCGTACTCGGTTCTATTCAAGACGGCTTAACGGGTAATTACCAAACGCTCTTATTAAAAGGTATCCTCGACGGTATCATCGTTATGGTTATGGTATCCTCTATGGGGAAGGGCGCGTTGTTCTCCTTTATTCCTGTAGGGATTACTCAATGGATTATTACCGCTATGGCACACATCGCAGCACCGTTGATGACACCGAGTGCCATCGATAACCTATCCTACGTGGGCTCTATTCTGATCTTCTGCGTCGGTATTGACCTCATCTGGCCTGGTAAAATCCGCATTGCGAACCTATTACCAGCCATCTTTGTAGCCATGGGGCTTACATTCTTGCTCTAATGTAAATCGTATTATGAATACTAAGAAAAATAATATATAGATTTTATAAGAGACCTATATTCTCTAACCTTTCACTGCTGTACTTTGTACATGAAAGCCTGGAGAGTATAGGTCTTTTTATATTTGTAGCCATTAGTCACATGGATAATTTTTTAAAAGTTAGTATTAATCTTTGCTTATCTTCAAGTGATAACTAGAAGTAGATACATTCCGAAATAGGTGACCAATAGAGTCAGAAGAACAGTAGGATTTGAGTGCTGTTTTAGAGAAATCTTTTACCGAAATCATTTATAGAATAAAGTTATTCCACAATATACCTGAAATACAGGTATATATTATTGAGTTATACCTGTAAAACAGGTATAATCAAAGGAGAGGTTCTATGATTATCGGATTTAAAGATAAGGAAACAGAAAAGGTTTACCATCAGAGTTTTTCTAAACGCTTTTCACCGTTTATACAAAGATTAGCTCTTCGTAAGCTAATATTATTAGATAATGCTGAATCGATACAGGATTTAAGGTGGCCACCTGGTAACCGATTAGAGTTATTGCAAGGCAATCGCTTTGGCCAGTATAGTTTACGGATTAATAGCCAGTATAGATTATGTTTTAAAGTGAAAGATATTAATAGTTTTTATGATGTAGAAATTATAGATTATCATTAATAGAGAGGGAATATATATGGACAAGTTTATTCCAACACCTACCATCAGTGAAATATTGAAAGAAGAGTTTATGGAGCCATTAGGACTATCTGCATATCGATTAGCTAAAGATATACATGTGCCTGTTTCGCGTATTCAGGAAATCTTGAATGGGACACGAGCTATTTCAGCAGACACCTCTCTACGTTTAGCTAAATACTTTGGTGTTTCTGAAGGATATTTCTTGCGGTTGCAGATGGATGTTGATTTACGTACCGCAAAGCATAGTGCAGGGATGGAGGAAGTATTAAGCTCTATTGATCATTGTAATGCATTAGAACCTGTAGACTGTCAATGAGATATTGATAATTTTCGATATATTTGGTACACTTAACTTATAAATATATCGTTATAACATTATGTATTACTATAAGGAGACGCTATGTTATTTGTTGAATATCCTAAATGCACAACATGCAAAAAAGCAAAGAAATTCTTAGATGATCATAATATTAAATACACAGATCGTGACATTAAGTCTGAAAATCCTACAGCTGAAGAAATTGCTGCGTGGTATCCACAATCTGGTAAAGATTTAAAAGCATTCTTCAATACATCTGGTATGATTTATCGTGAACAACAATTGAAGGATAAATTACCAAACCTTAGCGAAGAAGAAAAACTCGCTTTATTAGCATCCAATGGTATGCTTGTGAAACGTCCTATCTTGGTTCTTGAAGACAAAGTACTCGTTGGCTTTAAAGAAGCAGAATGGATCGAGGCGTTGAAGCTTTAATTTCATATTAGTTAACCGAAAGAACAGGTCCCTAAAAGCCTCCATAGCGAGCTAAGTCGTTTTTAGGGACCTGTTCTTTCTACGTCTAATAAAGAAATAAGAGCTTTCAACTAAAGCTCTTAAGGGAATGTCATTTTTAGAGATAGGTGCTTTTCTTTTTATATGAAATTAGGATCTTCAACTTAGGCCTATTGGAAGGCCTCCATAGTGAGCTAAGTCGTTTTTAGGGATCTGTTCTTTCTATGTCTAATAAAGAAATAAGAGTTTTCAACTAAAGCTCTTAAAGGAGAAGTCATTTTTATAAATTTATTCTTTTGGTACTACATAAAGAAATTGTAGTTCTTTATCATTTATCGAAAAAAATGATTTGTATATAATTCGCATATTTTGTATAATGGTTACATTGTAGATATACCCCTATGGGTACATAGATTTATCAAATACTTTAGGTTCATAGGGTTTTGAATTAATTTAGGTATAGAGAGTTCTGAATTAATATTGTGTTGTTTTTGTTTTATTTCCGGAGTAAGTAAGGCCGGTTCTAGTGTATAGAGGTCTATATGAAATTTTTACAGTCTTTATCGGCGCAGGTGTCGTTGTTCACGCAAGGTGCTATTTTGGCGCTAGGTGTTTTATTTATTCTATTAGATGCCATCACAGAGTCATTCAATCCTGTTATTGACTTGGCTTGGGTGACGGTTCTCGTTTGTGGTTTGCCGCTGCTCATTAATAGCGTTCAAAGTATTTTGAAGCATTTAGAGATCCATGCTAATTTCCTTATTGTTGTGGCCATGGTAGCGCTCATTTCCATTGGCGATTATCATACGGCGGCCTATGTGGGCCTCATCGTACAGGCTGGCTTTTTCTTGGAACAGCTTATCACAGGCGAGTCACATTATACCTTAGATGATGATATGCTTCCTGCCATGCCATCTCAACTCGTTGCTATGCGTCAGGGCATTAACAATTATTCATCTGTTATTGTTGTGGCTGTATTGCTATTATCTATGGGTTCCTTTGCATTGACACAGGATTTCATACATACCGTAACCTTGTTATTGGTACTATGCCCGTGTTCCTTGGAGCTTATCTTAGTGGCGCTCATGATGGGCTCTCTTGTGGATGATGCATCTCCCGTATCAGAGCTTTCAAAAGGAACAAAGCAGTCTCATTTAGGTTTACTCATCGTGTCCATTGTATTCCATATCGCCATTATCGGTGCTGGTGTATTTGGCTTCATGGATCCTGTTACGGCTGTTGCGTTGCACGGATTGGCGCGACTTGGTCTCGTGTATAATTTGAAAGTTCTCAATAGTTCTTTATGCGTAGCATAGAATGTAGTGCAGTGTATAGTTTTAGACATAATAAAATCCCCTAGTAACGATGTGTTACTAGGGGATTTTTGTGTTCAAACAACTGTTAGTTGTAGATTACTGTTCTTTTGCTTGGGATTTATCACCAAGTGTGAGAAGTAGGAATACGATAGCGAGGATACATGCACCAACGAGGGCTACGAAGCCGCCATCCCAACCATAAAGGTCAACCATGAGACCCATGAAGGCACCAGCACCAGCGGAACCGATGAGGTAACCAAGAAGGCCTGTAAGACCAGTAGCACCACCTGTTGCTACCCGTGGTACCATGTCTGCTGCTTGAAGGCCGATCATCATAACAGGACCGTAGATGAGGAAGCCGATAGCGATAAGTGCTAAGTTATCGATAAGGATATTGCCTGCTGGGTTGAACCAGTAAACGAGGATCGCCAAGATAACGAATAGCATGAAGCAGATAGTAGCTGGTGCACGGCGGCCACGGAATACACGGTCACTCAAATAGCCGCTTACGAGCATGCCTGGAATACCAGCCCATTCGTATAAGAAGTAAGCCCAACGGGAACCTTCTTTTGTAAAGCCTTTTACAGCTGTCAAATAAGTAGGAGCCCAGCTTACTACGCCATAACGGATGAAGTACACAAAGATATTCGCAATTGCAAGATACCATAAGTATTTGTTATGCAAAATATATTTGTAGAAGATTTCTTTGAAAGTAGTTTTGTTTTCATCACTTACTTCAGCTGCAACTGTTTCGTGTTTATATTCTTCAATAGGTGGCAAGCCACAGGATTGAGGTGTATCTTTCAACAAGAAGAATGTAACTACAGCTAACACGATAGAAATAAGAGCAGGGAAGAAGAAAATACTATGCCATGTACCAAATAGATAGATACCTAACGTAGCAAGGGGTGCGATGATACCGCCACCAAGGTTGTGGGATACGTTCCACCAGGACCACCAAGCGCCGCGTTCAGAACGGGAGAACCAAGTTACCATATTTTTCGCATATGGAGGATAGCCCATGCCTTGGAACCAACCATTTAAGAAGGCGAGCACGCACATGATAGGAATACTGCTTAAAACACCAGGTAAGGTGCCGAATAATAACATAACTAAAGCACTGAGCAATAGACCTACTGTGGAGAAGTATTTTGGGTTAGAGCGGTCAGACGCATTACCCATGACAAATTTACTTACGCCGTACGCTACGGATAAGAGGGTCATGACAATACCAAGATCCGCTTTAGTGTAACCGTACTCAGCAATCATGTACGGAACAGCCAAACTAAAGTTTTGGCGGATCAAATAGAATGTAGCATAACCAATAAAAGTACCTGCAAAGACTTCTTTGCGAAGACGTTTGTAGGTGGAATCGATTTGCCCCTCTGGTAATCGTTCAATATGAGGAGCTGGAGAGAAAATCGACATCATCACACATCCTTTCTACAAAATGTCTTTTTTATCATACCATGTATGACTAAAAGTCGACTATGTTTTATTTTTAATTATGATAAATAGTTATTTTAACGTACCATTATGGGTATTTGGCATAGGTTGAGTATTATTAAAAAATCTACTGTATGGCGGTAGTCTTCTTGTAAAAGCAGCTCGCAAACGCGTATTTGAAGGGTAATTAAAATTTATTTACTGATTTGATTGATAAGGCATCATGAGCTAAACCTAATATAGTCAATAAAATAGCGCTATCTATTCCGAATAAAACTCAATTAGAGTTGTGGGATAGATAGCGCTTTTGTATTGTATATTAATTGTGAATATATTTATATACATACGTGAATATATTGATTTTATAGTCTCAATTAATCAATATATGTTACAGGATAGCCTTTGGCTTCGATTTCGCGGCGGTTAAGACCGTTTGGTAAGTCTGGATAGCCAAATGCAAGGCTCGCATAGACTTTTTCACCGTCTTTTAGACCTAGTTCACGCATTTTAGCTTGGATGCGTTCGTTGTCTTGAAGGTGACGGATTTGGTTAACCCAGCAGCTACCAAGGTCTAATTCGTTGCAAGCAAGCATCATGTTTTGCATCGCACAAGATACATCGGCAAAGTTATTCGCATAGTTTGCTTGGCTAGCGAGTACGATGAGAACCGGTGCATTATAGTTGAATACAAACTTGCCTTCAGCGGACATTTTGATGATGTTTACCATGTAAGGTAATGTATTTTCCGTAATCGGCATTTTGCCGTATTCCTCTTGAACGAGTGTTACTAGCTCTTTGAGCACATCTTGGTTTGTGATGACCATAAAATGTGTCAATTGTGTATTACCGCCAGATGGAGCACGGCGGCCAGCGTCGAGGACTTGATCGATAAGCTCTCGAGATAATTGATCAGCTTTAAATTTACGCGTACTATGACGTGTTTTGATACATTCTAAGGTGTTCATATAGTCCTCCTATTATCAATCAGTTTTATATAGAGTTTCTTTTATTATACTACAGGACATAGATCTAGAAAGAAATTTAGAATGAGATTTAGAAAGAGCTGCAGAAGATGCAGCACATGGCGGGATGTGGTATTGAATTCTAATATCAAAAAAATTTATTAATAGTTTCACAGCTTTATGGTGTGATTTCTGCCCATAAATTCTATAGAAGTACTCGTTTTTTAATAAAAAAGAAAAAATATATTAAATAATTGACAAATTTAAAAATTTGTGGACAAAGTAGATTTTTTACGTTGACTGCTTGCTGTAGAATTGTGTACAATTAATTTGTAGATTATTGTGTGCATATGGAGGTAGAATATGGCAGAAATTGGCGTACTGGAAGGTTATAAACATAAAGAAGATGTACCTGATGCAGAGTACATGAAATTAGACAACCAATTGAGCTTCCCACTTTATGTAGTGGCGAAGGAAATTGTTAATGCATATCGCAGTCACTTAGATCCGTTAAATTTGACATATACTCAATACATCGTAATGATGGCATTGTGGCAATATGGTGATTTGTCCGTTAAAGAACTAGGTCAAGTATTGCGCCTTGATTCTGGTACATTAACACCACTTTTAAAGAAATTAGAAGCTAAAGCATTCTTAAAGCGTAAGCGTAGTCGTCAAGATGAACGTGTCGTTATGGTAACCCTTACTGATACTGGTAAAGCATTACGTGACGAAGCTGTTCATGTACCGCGCCGCTTGTCTGAATCTGCAGGTCCGATTTTCGACGTAGAAGAAACGCGTCAATTGCGCATGTTGCTTAACAAATTGTTAGACGCAATCGATAACGCTAATGCTAGAACAGCAGAGAAGCTTAAGCGCTAATGTAGTGTATTTTAGTAAGATCTCATATGCATCATTCTCTAATTTAATATATCTAATATTTTCATAAAATGTGATATACTATACATATAACGTATTGTACTGAGGTCATGTGAGATATGACCTGTTCGTGAGATGCCGTTCAGGCAAAAGGAGAGCATTATGAATAAAAATTTATTAGGCGCATTTGTATTAGCCGGTACATTATTAGTTGGTGGTGTTGCTAACGCAGCAAACTGGAATGGTTTAGCTAACTATCCAGAGGTTCCAAACAGTGCAAATGGTTCTGAAACATACTTCTTTGATAAAGCATCCCAATTCAGTGGTATTGATAGTAGCCGTAACTATGTATTCGGCATTAATGTAGTGAATATGCATAACAACCAATATGGTGAAGCTACATTGTTCAAATACATTGTTCACCCAAGCTTGCATACTGTATATCGTTTCTCTCCAGATGGTCAAGCGTACCAAATCACTCCTGGTTCTAATGAATACAACATGTTCTTGGCTGCTTGGAAAGAAGTATACGGCACTGATTTCTCTTTCCCAGCTTTATAATTTGATGGCGCAAGCCGTAATAATTACATAACTATTGCTGGTGAAAGCTCCTTTGGGCTTTCACCAGTGTTGTTTATGGAGGTTTCCTATGTCTAAATCTGAATTTGCTCAAGCCTATACGGAGCGCATGTTCCCTGATATTGCAGCCCCTGCAGGTTATATCGACCCTGAGTTTGAAGTATTGTTTGATAATTTTGCCTTTGACGAAGTTATTACCGAAGAGGGTCGCAATGTGCCTGCCAAGGATCGTTTCTTGGCTATCCTTGCTACATTAGTGGGTGTATCTGCCGTCGATGAATATGCGTTGATGCTACCAGCAGCACTTAACTTTGGCTTGATTCCCGATGAAGTAATAGAGCTCCTTTATCAAGCTGTGCCATATCTTGGTATCGGTCGTGTGCGTCCATTCTTTAAAGTCACAAATAAGATTTTTGACTATCGTGGGGAAACTGTTGTAGATCCATCTCGCAGCACAATCACTAGTGAGTCTCGCATTGAAAAGGGCGTTGAAAAGCAAGTTGAAATCTTTGGTGAGTCTATCCGTAATTCTTACCAAGAAGGCCCTGAAGAGACACGTCATATCAAGAAATGGCTTGCTAATATGTTCGGTGACTACTACACTCGTAAAGGATTGAGTGTGGCTCATCGTGAAATGATTACCTTCTGTTTCTTAGCGGCTCAAGGTGGCTGTGAACCTCAGCTCAAGGCTCACGTAGAAGGCAACTTGAATGTAGGCAACAGTAAACAATATTTGATTAACATCGCCTCCCAATGCGTACCGTACATCGGTTACCCTCGTACATTGAATGCCCTTCGTTGCATTCAAGACGGCTATACCGCATGGGAAGCTAAACAATAAGAAATCATGTAATACATCAACGTGTTATGTAATCTATATATGATATATAGTTCATAAACATGTTAGGTAAATATAAAGGAGTTCTATGTTTGATTTAAATCCGATACAGATATTAGCTAGTATTCCCGCTATTATCATCGTTTTTTCTGTCTTTGGATATGCAGAGGCCAAGGTAGCTACCTGGTTTGGCGATCCAACACCTCGGATGGCGGGGCGCCTCACATTATCTCCTTTGGCACACCTTGATTTAATAGGTACTATCTGTATTATTCTAGTTGGCTTTGGCTGGCCTAAAGGGATGGCTATTAATCCATCTTACTTTAAAGACCCACGCCGTGATATGAGCTTACTTGCTTTTGCAGGTCCTATAGCAGGCTTGATTACAGGCTTCGTATTTACTTTCATATACGTACTCTTAGGTAATTTGAATCTTATGCAGTCACCTGGTTTACCGATGGTTATGCAATACATTATTTTGTATAGCATTGGCCTTTCCATTTTCTGCTTAATTCCATTCCCACCATTACCTGGTTTTAATATCATTTTGCCGTGGCTACCAACAGAATGGCAAATTAAATATTACCAATTAGGGATGATTAACTTGATCTTCTTTATCATCCTTATTAATACACCGATTATTTCTATGGTAATCCGTCCATTGCAACAAACGATTTTCAAAATTTACTTTGCAATCATTGGGACGATTTTATAAATATATTTTGTGAAAGCCTCTACCGTATAGGTGATAAATCTATGGTATGCATCTACGTTCTCCATCGGTTTTACCAGAAGTGGTTTCCATTCCT
>NZ_CALJSP010000068.1:0-1590 GCF_937975875.1 Veillonella dispar
CAGTAACACAAGGGCTAGCATCAAAATACGTTGAATCATAAAAACCTCTCTCAAAAAATGAATCTTGTCTCTCAATAAAATAAGCACAGTCTTATTAGCATAAGTATACTATGTAAATAAGGCTGTGCCTATGATTAATAATTTTATATTTTAGTTCCTAATATATATACATTCTCCAACGTTCCAAGAAACTCCTCTTTGTAATTTCCCCAGTTTTAAGGGATAATAAAGTTATACTTGGTTTCATGCCCCGAGTAGTAAGGGTGAATTTAGTATGTGTCTCTAACTAGTTTGTAGTTTAGGAGGTGGCATATGGAATCTTTAACTATTATATGGATTATTGTTTGTGCCTATTTATTACTGAATTTATTGGTCGGCGTGTATTGTCATATTCGTGTAAAAGATAGTACTGACTATCTACTCGCAGGTCGTCGTATTGGGGTTCTTATGACGGCAGGCACATTAGCGGCTACAGAAATCGGTGGTGGGAGCACCGTAGGTGTAGCAGCAAAAGCGTATGGTTCTTGGGGTTTATCTGCAGGTTGGTACGTAGTCTCTGCAGGAATTGGGGTTATTCTCGTTGCTTTCATCGCACCACTCTTGCGGCGTGCCATGGCAACAACAGTACCGGAGATCATCGGCCGTCGTTTCGGCGCGTCTAGCCATCTCATTACTTCCATTCTGTCCATGCTGGCAACGATTACACTAGCAGGCGTATAGATTACAGCAACTGCAACCATTATTAGCGTTCTCACCGGACTTTCAACAGAACTCGCCATCCTCATCTGTGGCGCGGTACTCGTTATTTACACCATGTCCGGCGGTATGTGGAGCGTAACGATGACAGACGTTATCCACTTCTTCGTTCTCGTTGGGGGCTTTACCCTCGCTGTGCCATTTGTACTGCACAATGTGGGCGGCTGGGAATCAGTTGTCACTAAATTACCACCTGAACAGCTGGGCTTCACAAAGGTTGGTTGGAAAACCATCATCGGCCTCATTATCATGTACTTCATGACCTTCTCCACCGGCCAAGAATCGGTTCAACGGTACTTTGCCGCGAAGGACGAAAAAACGGCCGTTCTCGGCTCTATCATCTGCGGTCTTATTATGGCTCTATTCGCCTTTGTTCCTGCCGTATTAGGCCTCGTAGCATTGGCTGAGTTCCCGAACATCGAAGCAAATAATGCGGTGGCAACGGTTGCACTTAACCTCATGCCTCCAGTAATGGCAGGCTTCGTTATGGCCGCGGTCGTATCGGCCACACTTTCATCAGGCGCAGGCGACCTTTTAGGCGCCGCTACTGTATTTACCAAGGATATTGTGGAACATCATTTTGGTAAAAGCCTTACAGATGCTCAGCTCACAAGATATAGCCGTCTATGCGTGCTATTCCTCGGCATTATCGCCATCGTTATCTCTCTCGTAAGCAAAGCCATCATTCCGATGCTCGTATTTGCTTTCACCATGAGATCTGCGGGCCCATTTGCTGCATTCCTACTAGGCCTCACTTGGAAAAATGCAACAGCTGGCGCTGGCATTTGGTCCATCGTGCTCGGCTCGATCGCAGGCGTGTACTGGGAATTCATG
>NZ_CALJSP010000069.1:0-1336 GCF_937975875.1 Veillonella dispar
CAGTAGAAGAAAATAATGAAAAATTGGATTTTTCACTCTATGTGGTGATTTACTACTGGCTTCATTATGGTGGTACTTTGAATCACCGCAATAAACCAGAATGGGACGTGGTGCCAACCATCGTTAAGGAGGATATCTTCTTTGCGAAGGCGACCATCGACGATTTAGAGGCTCTCAAATTGATTCGTAAAACGCCGTTGACGGCGGCCCAAATAAAATCCGATGAGGAACTCATAGAGGATGTGAATCATCTTATGCCGCGCAGCGATTGGCAAACGTTGGACAATCCATTACATGCCTTTAAACGCGTAGCAGCTGGTGCTCGCATTGCTAAACCTAAGCATATCTTTTTGATTGTTGGTGAAAGTATCCCTCAGTGGTCCATGGATCCGTTGTATATGGATTTTAATATCTGTCCAGGTTTGCGTCATTTTGCAGCAGATACGCATACGGCTTGTGTGCCTAATTTCTTGCCTGCTGGTAATGTGTCGCGCCCTTCTATTTCAAGTCTTATAAGCGGTATCTACGATAGCGGCATGGAATTGAATGAAAAGGAAATGTTCTGGAACAATACATTGCCTACGGCTCTAGCAGCGCAGATAAAACGATTAGGATATAAAACCATTTACTGGTACGGTGGTAACTCATCGAGTGGTAACTTTACGAAATACGGCAAGGCCCAAGGGTTTGACCGCATTGAAAATGCTACAGAATTCTGTGGTCCTCAAGCGCCACAAACATGGCTTGGCGTATACGATCACGTATTCCTCGAAGAGGCGGCAAAGCGTATCGTAGCTATGTATGAACCCACATTCCATTTTGTGTATACTACGACTAATCATGGTCCCTATAAATTAGAAGACAAGTATCTTGATTTTGATGCCCATCGTGATTTGCCTGGCATTGGTGATGATATTTTGAATCGCAAGGATGGCAATAAGGGCTTAGCTACTTACAAATATTGCGATAAGGCTATCTTTGATTTCGTAGATGCTATGAAAGCGAAGTTCCCAGATAGTTTGTTCATCGTAACGGGTGACCATTCCAATCTATTTGGTGAATTCAATAATACATCCTTCTTGCATCGGGATTACACGATGCGTGAAATTCGCAATACCGTGTTTTACATGCAACATCCTGAGCTTTCACAAACATCATTACCTGCATCTATCGGCACGCATCTAAGCATTATGCCAACCATCATTGAGGCCATCGCGCCGAAAGGTTTCGAATATTATGCAGCGGTGCCATCCGCATTCGATGAACAACCAGATGTGCATGTAACGCCATACCAATGGATCACAAGCGACATGGTAGGGGACGTGCACGGTGACTA
>NZ_CALJSP010000070.1:0-1088 GCF_937975875.1 Veillonella dispar
TGGCAAAGGATTCAAAAGAGATTGCTAATATGATGCTTACACCATCAGTACCTCGTGAAGAAATCGTTAAGATTTGTAAATCTATTACTCCAGCGAAAATGTTGGAAGTTGTTTCTACTATGAACGTTGTTGAAATGATGCAATGTATGCAAAAAATGCGTGCTCGTCGTACAATGGCTAACCAAGCCCATGTAACGAACGTAAACGACAATCCAGTGCAAATCGCAGCCGATGCTGCGGAAGGTGCACTTCGTGGGTTCGCAGAAGAAGAAACAACAGTAGCCGTTGCTCGTTACGCACCACTCAATGCGATTAGCTTACTCGTAGGCTCTCAATGTGGTCGACCAGGTGTATTGACACAATGCTCCTTGGAAGAAGCGACAGAATTGGAACTTGGCATGCGCGGCTTTACAGCATATGCAGAAACAATTTCCGTATATGGTACAGAAGACGTATTTACCGATGGTGATGATACACCTTGGTCTAAAGGATTCCTCGCATCTGCTTATGCATCTCGTGGTCTTAAAATGCGCTTCACCTCTGGTACAGGTTCTGAAGTACAAATGGGACAAGCAGAAGGTAAATCTATGTTGTACCTTGAAATCCGCTGCCTATATATTACAAAAGGCGCTGGTGTACAGGGTATTCAAAATGGTTCTGTAAGCTGTATCGGCATTCCAGCAGCCGTACCTTCTGGTATCCGCGCTGTATTGGCAGAAAACCTTGTAGCAGCTATGCTCGACCTAGAATGTGCATCTAGTAATGACCAAACATTCAGTCACTCCGACTTGCGTAGAACAGCACGTACATTGATGCAATTTGCACCAGGCACTGACTTCATCTGCTCAGGTTATAGTTCTACACCAAACTATGACAACATGTTCGCTGGTTCTAACTGGGATGCAGAGGACTATGATGACTGGACAGTTATCCAACGTGACCTTAAGGTAAATGGCGGTCTTATTCCTGCTCGAGAAGAAGAAGTTGTAGCAGTTCGTAATAAAGCAGCTCGTGCACTTCAAGCTTTGTTCAAAGCATTGGGCTTGCCTCCAATTACAGATCAAGAGGTAGAGGCTGCTACGTATGCT
>NZ_CALJSP010000071.1:0-9433 GCF_937975875.1 Veillonella dispar
ATGTCGTTAGTTCTACGGAAGGAACCGCCGCTTTCTTCAGCTTGTTTCTTAGCGATTTCTTCAACCTCAGGCATTACTTCGTAGCCTTCTGGATGTGCTAATACAACTTCCATACCTAGACGAGTGAATAAACCAATAGCACCTTGAGGTACGGATAAAGGTTTACCATAAGATGGAGAGTACGCCCAAGTCATAGCAAGTTTTTTACCTTTAAGGTTTTCTACACCACCGAATTCTTTGATGATATGAGCTGCATCAGCCATGATTTGTGTTGGATGGTCGATATCGCATTGTAAGTTTACAAGTGTAGGACGTTGTTCTAATACGCCATCTTCGTGACCTTCTTTTACTGCATCGGATACTTGATGCATGTAAGCATTACCTTTGCCGATGTACATATCATCGCGGATACCGATTACATCAGCCATGAAGGAAATCATGTTAGCTGTTTCACGAACTGTTTCACCGTGAGCAATTTGGGATTTACCTTCATCCAAGTCTTGAACTTCTAAACCTAAAAGGTTACAAGCGGAGGCGAAGGAGAAGCGAGTTCTTGTGGAGTTATCACGGAATAAGGAAATGCCAAGACCGCTGTCGAATACTTTAGTGGAAATATTGCGTTCTCTAAGAGCACGTAACGCATCAGCTACTGCCCAAACACCTTTTAATTCATCTTCAGATTTTTCCCATGTAAGGAAGAAATCTTCGCCGTACATTTTGCTAACGTCTAAGTCTTTTAAAGTTTCAATACTTTTATTGAAGTCTGTCATCTGTAAGTCCTCTCTTTCAATTCCCTAAAGGGCTACTTAGGATCTAACTTTATACGGTACCTCATCAAATGGTGAGGTACCATATTAAATTTGTAGTTATGAACTATGTTCTAGTGATTTCCGTTTTAAAGAGATCTAATTCAATGTATATGATATTAGTCTTTGCAGTATACGGATGGTAATAATGCATATACAGCTGCACATGTTACAAGGTCTTGTTTCCATGTGATTTCGTTAGGAGCATGTGCTTGTGCTTCTGCGCCAGGACCAAAGCCGATGCAAGGGATACCATTACGGCCCATGATAGATACGCCGTTAGTGGAGAATGTCCATTTATCAGTCAATGGGCGAGCTTTACGCATTTCAACTGTGTCTTCTGCACCGATACGTTCGTTACCATACAAGCTAGTGTATGCTTCTTCTAAAGCTTCTGTTACTTTGTGATCTTTAGGAATTACCCAAGTTGGGAAGTAACATTCGATTGGATATGTCAAACCAGTCCAGGATGGACGAGCATATTCGTACATGGATACTTTCGCACCATATTCTTTAACATGTGGTAAAGCTTCGATTTCTGCCAAGCAGGATTGCCATGTTTCGCCAGCTGTCATACGACGGTCCAAGGAAACGGCGCAAGAGTCAGCTACTGCACAACGGCTTGGAGAAGTGTAAAAGATTTGGGAAGTAGTTACAGTACCGCGACCTAAGAAGCGAGCTTCTTCGTAGTGGTCTGGGTTGAATTTAGGGTCAAGCATTTTTACAAGGCCTTTAATTGCTGTGCTTTCATCAGCAGAGTTAGCATTCAAGTCACGGATATCTTGAAGAATATCTGCCATTTTGTAAATTGCGTTGTCACCGCGTTCTGGAGCAGAACCGTGGCAAGATACGCCTTGTACGTCTACGCGGATTTCCATACGACCACGTTGGCCACGGTAGATACCGCCGTCAGTTGGTTCAGTGGATACTACGAATTCAGGACGAATATTGCGTTCTTTAATCATGTATTCCCAGCAAAGACCATCGCAGTCTTCTTCTTGTACTGTACCTACAACAAGTACGCGATATTTATCACTTAAAAGACCTAAGTCTTTCATGATTTTAGCGCCGTATACAGCGGATACGATACCACCTAATTGGTCAGATACACCACGACCACCGATTTTAGTTTCATCTTCGAAACCTTCATAAGGATCGAAATTCCAGTTATCGCGGTTGCCAATACCTACTGTATCGATATGAGCGTCGAAGGCAATAAGAGTTTTACCAGTACCCATGTAACCAAGAATGTTACCCATTGGATCTACTTCAACTTCGTCGAAGCCAAGATCTTTCATTTCTTTTTCAATGCGTTGAACGTGTTCTTTTTCTTCTGCACTTTCACCAGGGAATGCTACGATTTCACGTAAGAACTTGGTCATCGCTGGTCCATAAGTTGCTGCTGCTTGTTTAATTGCTTGTAAATCCATAATTAATGCCTCCTAACGATCTTCACCATACCACATAATGTTTTTATATCTTTCAGGGTCTGTATCACCTTCAGTGGAGAAGCAGAGCACCTTTGAAGACGCATCTAATTCTAATTCCTTGCGTAAGTCTTCATATTCTGGCATTGTCATAATTGCCGTTACAAGACCTAGTGGAACTGCACCAGATTCACCTGTAGTGATTGGTGTATCACCTTTAATCGGTGCACCACCAACGCGCATCCCAAGTCTTGCTACCCAATCAGGAGCAGATACGAATACATCCGCATGGTTTCTCAAAATATCCCATGAAACTGTATTTGGTTCACCACATGCAAGTCCAGCCATGATTGTTTCTAAATCACCCTCAACGATACGAGGATTACCATCATCAGCTACAGCCCCTTTGTATAAGCAAGCTGCTGCTTCAGCTTCTACAACCACTAATTTAGGTTTCTTAGTTGCATTGCTGTATAAATTAGTGAAATAACCTACTACAGCACCTGCTAGGGAACCTACACCAGCTTGTACAAATACATGAGTTGGTACCTTACAGTTTTCAGATTCTAACTGATTTGCAGTTTCCATAGCCATTGTGCCATAGCCTTGCATGATCCAGTTTGGAATTTCTTCATAACCTTCCCATGCTGTATCTTGAACTACAACACCATTTGGAACTTCTTTAGATTTTTTAGTTGCTAACCGTACACATTCATCGTAGTTGAATTCTTCGATTGTTACGGTAGCACCTTCATTTTCAATTTGTTTCCTACGATATTCTGTAGAGCCTTTAGGCATGAACACTACTGCTTTTTGACCTAATTTATTAGCAGCCCAGGCTACGCCACGTCCGTGGTTACCATCAGTAGCTGTAAAGAATGTAGCTTGTCCGAATTCTTCTTTTAATTGTGGAGAAGTTAATACATCATATGGTACATCTTCAACATTTTTACCAGTTTGTTGAGCTACATATTTTGCCATTGCATAAGAGCCGCCTAATACCTTAAACGCATTTAAGCCAAAGCGGTAAGATTCATCTTTTACAAAGAGAGAATTAACACCGATATAATCTGCTAATTTTTCTAGCGATACTAGTGGAGTTACACTATACTGTGGAAAACTTTCATGAAACGCTTTAGCTTTCTTAATTTCTCTAACATCCATAACGGACAAAAACTTGTCACTAGATGGTGCCATCGTATTACGTTTCCACTGAATTCGGTCCATATTTGCCTCCTAGGATTCTTCCTTTACAGTATTTAAATCACTATAAAGAGTAAACTTAGAAATATTGAAATACTCCGCAATCTTTTCTGAAGATTTAGAGATAAGAAAAGCCCCTTTTTCATTTAAGTAGCTAATAGCTTTTAGTCGCTCTACTTTATTCATGAGTGGTCCAGGTTTGCCAACTAACCGTTCTGCTTCTAGTAGTAAATCATCTAATAGTTCCGATACACTTGTAGTAATTTTTTCAACAGTGCCATTCTCTGCTTGGCCTATCCCTATAAGACTTTCAAGTGATCGATGCATCATAACAAACTCTGTGATATCCTGATTAATTCCTAATAGGTAATCAATATTGCCATTATCATCACGGATATACATGGTAGAGGATTTTAATATTCGTCCATCCTTAGTTTTTGTTAGATACCCAAATCTACCTTCACTACCATCATCATAGTTGAGTACATCTAAAACCACATGTGATGGACCATCACCAACATGACGATTCGTTATCGTACCATTTTCTATATATACAAGTGATGTATCGAGATCTCCTTGTAAGTCATGTATTAGTACTTCACAAGATGGTCCGAATTGTATGGCCAATCCATGGGCTATTACTTTTAGCCGTTCCAATGTACTCATTGAGATAACCTCCCTCTCATCGGTATCGGTTAACTTTATGGTCTAAATAACTTCAGTCCGCTTACATAGTTAGCATTATGAGAATAATTCTAACTATTTTTGTATCAACCTAATTTTTTGTTAGGTTCCTTACTTAAATTATAGGTCTATGTATACAAAAATGCAATGCTATCATGCATTAAAGTTATCAATAATTATTCAACCATATACGTGTACTGATATAAACACATATAAACACTATGATTTTTATCACATTATTTTATTGTTATAAAAAATTTTGATGACCTATTCATCATCATATCTACATAAATAAATATAGTAACATTCTATAGAGACAAGTGTATATCTATATTCTTATATCTACAAAACGGACCCAGTATATCAGTATGTATCTATACCTTTCATAAATATTCCTATCACTCATGACTACCCAAATTTTCTATTATATATAGAGATACACCCTTATAATTAATACCAATATAAACAAAAAAGGCTGTAATAACGAATTACCGTTATTACAGCCTTTATATACTGTTAACTGTTAGGATTTATGTTAATGGTTAAGCGTAAATTATGCGTTTGCTAATGTTTTACCCAATTCTTGGCATTGTGCTTTACCATCATCATCAGGTTCACCCAAGATTGCCACGCCATCAGCTACTAATTCGCCACCAGCGTCTTTAATGCGAGTGCCCCAGTCTTCTAACCAAGTGCCACCCCAACCATAGGAGCCAAAGATTGCTACTTTTTTACCACCTAATTTAGCTTCTAATTCTGTGTAGAATGGTTCAAATTCGCCTTCTTCTAATTGTTCTGCACCCATATCAGCACAGCCAAGAGCTAGTTTTTCGTAAGCTGCTGCGTCATCTACGGATACTTCAGAAACAGATTTCACTTCAACTTCTTGACCTGCAGCTTTGATACCTTCAGCTACTGCTTGAGCCATTTGTTCTGTATTGCCTGTACCGGACCAATAAATTACACCAATCATCTTGTACCTCCTAGGCCGTTCTTGCGACCAATGAACTAAATGTTTTTCCCAACATCAATTGAGTTTGACAAAATTCACGACATGCTTTGTAACATAAGAAAGAGCGCTTTGCATCTACCACATCATGGTAAACTTTCCACTCTCCACACATACGATATCCACTGCCACGACGAGAAATAAAATATTTCACATCTTTTAATGGATAACCTAGAAATACGCCGATTTCATGTGGAAAATCAACACTTGCTTCCATACGATATCTAAGATGCTCAAGCATCTCCATAATGCTCATGCGATCATGATAACCGTAGGCTTTCAAAAATGTCATAACTGCAGGTTGCCGTACATAGTCTCGTAATTGTTTCTCACGGAATACCAATAATAGTCTACGCGCTTTACAGCGACATAATTCAAAGAAGAACAATCCTTTTTCATTGAACTCTTTATTATATTCTGTCAATACAAATTGGATTTGTTCATTCATGTCCCGTGGAATAGAAACCAAGTTCGAAAGCTTGATACCTCGAATTGCCGGTGCACAATGATATCCAATGATATGGTCAATTGAATTCATCATAATAGTACCTGCCTGTTGCACATCGTTAGAACTTTCTCTAATGAGAATAATTCCTATATGCCAATAGTACTCTTGATGAGAAAAATTGTCAAGAATAATTGATATATATTTTCAATAATTATTTATTTTTTTACGGTTAGTAAAGTCTTAACTTTAGGGAATATCGCAGCATCATCAGCTTCATCTATAGCGATAAAGCGTGCATTCGGACCAGTATACTTATCATCAAAAAGGCTAATATGTAAAACTTCATTATAAGAATTATTATTAGCTACGCTTTTATATTTTAATGTTCCTTCGTATACATTACCTTGTTTAGCTAATGGCGTTACAACTGTGAAAGTACCAAGGATTGGACTATCTCCCTTATTAATAGCAGAGGCAAGTGCACCTAGCGAAGATGGATCTGCATTGACATGCTTAGTTTCACTCATGCGCCCAGATAATTGCTTTCCTAATACTACATCACCATATACAGCATAGTTCATTTCATTTTCGTTTTTAATATTCAATGTATATACATTAGCAGAGGTAGCACCCGCTTCTATAAGCACAGATTTAATATCTTTTTTTGCATCGCCTGCAAAAAGTGCTTTAGGATTATTTTGATACATTGTAACACCTTCAGATAATTTAACACCTTGATATGTTACAGTTTGACTTTTATTCAAAACGGACTTAATGTTTGCTGCAGAACCTATTGCTGGAACAGATACTAATACAGCAGCTGCAGTAGCAAGTAATACTAATTTTTTCATATGTCTCCTCTAGTGAAATGTTAATGTCACAAACACTCAACATTTATAGTAACAACACAGTAGTAAAGAACCGCCCTTAGTGGAGCGGTTCTTTATCATTATCTTAGCAACGTATATGACTGACTAAATTATTTCTTTTGTGCCTTAGCCCAGCTATCGCGTAAACCAACAATACGGTTCATTACGATATGATTTGGTGTGCTATCTTTATCAGTTACAAAGTAACCTTGGCGCAAGAATTGGAAATGGTCTCCTGGTACAGTATTAGCAAGACATGCTTCACCTTTACTATGGAATACTTGTAAGGAGTCATGGTTGAAATCGCCCAAGAAGTCTTTACCATCGGAATCTTCTTTAAGTAAATAATCATATAAGCGAGATTCAATATCTACTGCAGTAGATGCTTCAACCCAGTGCAATGTCCCTTTTACCTTACGAGTGCAACCGCTACCGCTCTTAGTTTCTGGATCATATGTACAGTGTATTTCTGTAATATTGCCATTTTCATCTTTAATAACATCAGTACATGTAATGAAGTATGCACCTTTTAAGCGTACTTCTTTACCTGGTGCCAAGCGGAAGAATTTCTTAACTGGCTCTTCCATAAAGTCATTGCGTTCAATGTAGATTTCACGACCGAATACAACTTCACGGTTACCCAACTCTTCATTTTCTGGATTATTTTCAACTGTGCAAAGTTCAGTTTGACCTTCTGGATAGTTCGTAATAACAACTTTCACAGGATCAATAACTACCATAGGACGTGTAGCTTTGAGTTTCAAATCTTCACGGATACAGAACTCAAGCAAAGCAATGTCAACAACACTGTCAGCCTTAGCTACGCCAATGCGATCACAGAAATCACGAATAGCCTCTGGAGTGTAACCACGACGACGTAAGCCAGAAATAGTAGGCATACGAGGATCATCCCAACCAGCTACAAGGCCTGCTTCTACAAGAGCACGCAATTTACGTTTGGACATAACCATTTTAGTTACGTTCAAACGAGCAAACTCAATTTGTTGTGGAATTTCAGTATCATCCCAGTCTTCTAGTACCCAATCGTACAACGGACGGTGAACTTCAAATTCCAAAGTACAGATGGAATGTGTAATACGTTCGATAGCATCTTCAATAGGATGAGCAAAATCATACATAGGATAGATTTTCCACTCATTACCTGTATTATGATGTTCTGCATTTACAATACGATAGATAACAGGGTCACGCATAACGATATTAGGATGTGCCATGTCGATTTTCGCACGCAATACCTTTTCACCATCAGCGTATTTACCATCCTTCATTTCTTCAAAGAGTTTCAAGTTTTCTTCTACGCTACGGTCACGGTATGGACTATTGGTACCAGGTGTAGAGAAATCGCCACGTGTTTGTTTAATTTCATCTGCTGTTTGATCATCTACATAAGCCTTGCCAAGAGTGATTAATTTCTTAGCATATTCGTACATTTGACCGAAATAATCAGATGCATAGCGAGGCTCTCCAGCCCAATCAAAACCGAGCCATTTTACATCTTCCATAATGGAGTTTACGTATTCAACGTCTTCTTTTGCTGGGTTTGTATCATCAAAACGAAGGTTTGTTAAGCCATTATATTGCTTGCCAATACCAAAGTTAAGACAAATAGATTTAGCATGACCAATATGTAAGTAACCATTTGGTTCTGGTGGGAAGCGAGTTAACACACGACCACCGTATTTGCCAGTTTCGTTATCTTTGTTGATGATAGCTTCGATAAAGTTAACAGATACAACTTCTTCAGGAGCTACAGTTTTTTCAATATCTTTATGTTCCAACGTTCTAACCTCCATAGGATAAATATTCTTTTATTTTACCATATTTTGCATAATACCGCATATCTTTTGAGGTCTTGTGATATTAGTCGAAATCAGCTAAGTCTATACCAGCTTTTTTAAGCTCTTCTAAGGCAGACTCTACATCCATTTCTGGTTTCTTATAGTTAACTTCTTCATTAACACAGGTCTTTAATGGTTTCTTATGAACGCCAGCAATAATATTGTCAGCTGTCAAAATAGACATATCATAACGCGTACGATCAGTATAAGAACCAATATGTGGTACGATAAGACAGTTCTCAACATCCAATAATGGATGATCTGCTGGCAATGGCTCTGGATCAGTTACGTCAAGTGCTGCGTAATCAATTTCACCTGTTTTTAAGGCACTAATCAAAGCATCTGTATCAACGATAGGTCCACGGCCAACATTAACAAACAATGCAGTATTCTTCATTTTTTTGAAGAATGCTTCATCACACATGTGATATGTTTCATCTGTTAGTGGAGCCATCACACAAACTACATCACTAGTAGCTAACAAGTCATCTAATTCCATATACGTAGTTTTATGAATCTTGTCATCAATACGCTGATTACGATTATGGTATACCACAGTCATACCGAATGCACGAGCACGACGAGAAATAGATACACCAATAGCCCCCATCCCAATAATACCAAGGGTACGGCGACTCAAATCAAAACCTTTAATATTAGATGGTCTTTGAGCCCAACGTCCTTCTTTTACGAAATTAGCATTTTCCAGAATACGACGACTAGCAGTGGCAATCAATGTAAAAGCAAGCTCTGCTACAGTTTCATTAAGAACACCTGGCGTATTGCCATAAGGAATACCTGCTGCCGTTAATTCATCAATTTTTACATTATCATAACCCACAGCTGCTTGAGCAATAACCTTTAAATTAGGTGCATTTTTTACAAGATCACCGTCTACATCTAAAGGGCGAACACACCACAAACCATCCGCATCAACGAGCCATTCCTTTAATGTCTCACGAGGCATTACAGTCTTTTCAGTCCATTGGCGCACATCTACGTGCTCTTTTAAATAAGCAATTGCATCTTTACGGACTAAACCGTTTACAACAACTAGAGGTTTTTTTTCCATACACGGAGCAACCCTACTTTGTTCAGGAGCGCACTGACTGTAACCGCTTCGCCATA
>NZ_CALJSP010000072.1:0-5959 GCF_937975875.1 Veillonella dispar
AGATAAAAGTTCCATTAAAAGAGTAGAAGAGAATGAGTTTATTTATAAAGCACAGGCCGTTGTATATGAGGTTGAAAATAAAAATAGTTATAGACTTAATCCATATATTCATAAGGTTTTAGTTACATATCGATATGATATAAGATATACAGTAGCTAGCATATTGCGTATACCACAGTATTCACAAGATTATTCCTTGCTTATTTATGCCAAACAAGCTCGTTCTGGTATGAGATTGACTATGAATAGTATAGAAGACTTTAATTATGAAGGTATACCTTTTGCTAATTCTAATAATAGGGCAGAACAATATGTTGATGTATCTTTACGTGATCCTAAATATGTAGTGGGAAATTATATTTTTAAAGAAGCATATGGCACAAGTTTTGAAAATATGATACCAGTTAAGAACTAAATTAAAGAAAATTGTTTTATAGATCAAGTTACAATACAGTTAATATTACTGTTCAATGGGGGATGTATGTATGAAACGTTGTATTACATTACTAAGTTTAGGTTTGTGTTTAGCTGGGCCGATGTTTTCACACGCTAACGATATTAGACCTCTCATACATGTTACAAATGTACATAATGGCCAATATGATGAGGCGTTAGATGCAATTACAGATACCAAGTTTTATGGACCGTATCAATTTCGAGTATTAAAAGATGCGGTAGAAACAAAAGGCGAAACAAAGGATATAGACGGTAGAGTGTTTAGAACCTCTGATGATGTCTTTATGCATGTTAAGGCTAGATCTATTGATAATACAAGTACCTCTTTAGATAAAGAGATTGAAAAAATTGTTAAAGATAGAACGGTTCCTGAACCTACTGTAAAGATGGTATTGCCTATTAAGTATGATGTAACAGAGGTCAATAATGATGGTGTGCGCAGTTTACTAGCCGAATTTATGTATGGCTGGCCATTACATAATAGGACGGACATGGTATTAGTTACTGATTATGGGGACACTCGTTACTATTATAAGTTGCAGTTTTATAGAGACAAGCTACCAAATGGTGTTCGCATTGAGCAGTTGCGCCAAATGATTATGGATGCGCAGTTTAGTTATAAATAAGCTATATCGGGTTAGAATAATAAAGTAATCATACATAAAAGAGGTTCCTAATTGTCACCGTAGTGACGCATAGGAACCTCTTTTATCGGGCAAGTAATTTATATAGTTATTAAACTATTACAGAATGCTTTTACCCATAGGGAATACAGTTTTGCCGAATACTTTATTAACAAGTACAGCACCAGAACCGTAGAAGCCCAATAGGGAGATGAATAATTCAGACCATGCTGCAAGAGCGAAGAAGCCTGTTTTGCCGCCTAAGAATAGGTCTGTTGCTAGACCGAAGAATAGGAAGCAAATAAGTAGCATAATAGCGAATACAACTTTGTTTGTTTTCAAAGATGCAATAGTACCAAAGATAGAGAAGATTAAGAAGCCCACAAAAGCGAATGCCAATTGTGTTACGTCGAAACCTTTTTGAATTTCAGCTCCGAAGGAGCCCATTTGAATCAACCAAACGCCAGCCATTGCGGACCAGAATAAACCGTATGCACCGAATACAACAGAGCCGAATGGATTATTTTTCTTGAAATCAAAATAGCTTGCAATCAATTGGGCTAAAGAACCTAATAAAACAGCCCAAGGTATAATAACGGATGTTGTTGGGCCAGACCAGCCTACGCGGGACGTGGATACCACAAAACATACAATAGCTAAACCTAGTAGACCAAGACCTGTAGGATCTGCTACATTTTCACTCATTTCAACTTTTCTTACTTCATTTTCCATTTGTTTCTCAATTCTCCATTAACTAACTACAACTATACAGGCAAATCTCCACAGGTATATGTACTGCCATCTCCTATCAGCACTATGTGTACTGAATTGATAGATAACCTATGTGAAAGTACTGCCTCATAAATGTAACATATATCACATTTTTAAGGCAATAGATTTGGAATAGTAGCTATGCTTAAAAAGTATAACGTGAAAATTGAAATAAAGTTAAGAGAATAAAAGAAAAACCGCAAAAAATGAGAGGTTTAATATTTTAATTCCCATTTTTCTGCGGTTTTAAAGCTAAAATCGATTGATTTATATGTATTTGTTATAGGTTAATATTACTTACCAGTAAATAATCTTTTAATTAAATCCGGTTTCATATGTTGTACAATTACAATTGATATAGCAATTGTAAAAGCTATTAAAAAAGATTCTTTTGCGAAGCTAATGGAAATCGTTTCTTGTCCCATTAACATATAATAAATGGAGCGATAAAAACTAAGTCCTGGTAATAAAGGGAACAAGCTAGTCATTAGGAAGACTATAGCAGGGCATTTTCTTTTTACTGCCAGTACTCTTGAAGAAATGGTAATGATAAAACCACTGATGAATATGGAGAGCATAACATTAGACTGTAGTGAAGATAATGTTAAGAACAAGAACCATGAGATGAATCCTAATATTGTACAATCAATAAAATGTTGTTTAGCTACACGGAATAAGATTGCAAATGCTGTAGTACCAATACCAGCCATTATACTACGCATAAACATAGAGGTTAAGGAATTAGTATCTAAATTAGAGGTATAAAGAGGAATCATTTGTGTATTAAATAGTAATGATTGAACGGTTGCTACCCCCACAGCCATTGAAATACAGGTAAGTAACGCACCCATCATAAGGGTTATTCCTGTATTATAGTTATTCTGGCTATACTCTCTAATAGCATTGACGAAAGGAACTCCGGGAACAATGTCAATCATGGCTCCTAGTAATATAACTGATAGGTTGGATCCTAATTCAAAGTGGATAAAGAGATTACCCAATAAGGCTATTAGAATACTACCTAAAATGGTAATCAATACATCAGATCTAAGTATGCGTTTGATGGTACACAAATAGATACCTAATACCAAACCTATAGTACCGGCAATTATAGAGTCTGTTATAGAACTACCAATTGCATAGCTAAAGCCTGAAGCTCCTAACGTATAAGCTACTAATCTCCAAAAAAAAGAATAGTCTGACATGGTATCAATTTGATTAAGTTCACTTTCAATCTCCTCAATAGTAATATTTTTTTGTGTGATACGTCGGGAGAGAGCATTAACAGATTCAATTTTGCTGAGGTTAATATCGACTTCAGGAACGTTACAAATACGAGTAATTTCAGTTCCATCAGCTTTCTTAGCAGTTGCAAAAATACCTCTATTGGATACGTAGGCTTCTAAATCTTTAAAATTCATAGCTCGTGCTATGTAGTTCATAGTATCCTCTGTACGACTGATTTCGGCGCCACTGCTAAGTAGTATTTTTCCAGCTTTTAGTATAATTTCTAATTCCACACCTGTCATTATTTCCTCGTTGTTCATTTTACTTCATTGTTATTTATATTGGACTTTTTGATAGGTCTATCTTTAGAAGATTCAGTTGATTTTGATTCTTCCTGTTGTTCTTGTAGAATATTGATATTTTGATGTATAACTTCTTCGTCTATTGAGAGATGCTCTTCTACATAGTCTTTTAGCTCTTGAACTGTTTCCGTATTTGAAAGTATTTCTTTTGCTTCATTATGAATATCTTCTTTAAGAGATTTTGTATCTGCTTGACTAATATCACCTAATGTATGGAATAGTTCGCGTTCTTTTTCTGAAAGACTTTTGTGAGGACTATGTTTTTTTAATGATAAATGGAGCATCTTTCTTCGGAAGAGTTTTTCCATAATGATATCTTTACGATCACGGAGCCAGCCATAAATAAGAATAATTAGGAGTAATAGTCCCATATAACCGAGAATTGGGTAGAGGATACTAATCAAATCTTTAAAGCCAAAGAAACTACATATATATCCTATGATTACTACAAAAATAATAACAATTCTCATTCTTTTTGTGCTGCCGTTGGCAAAACGTCTAGCAATAGAATAAAAAAGAGAGAATGCTGTATTAAAAATAAGTGAAAAGACTGTGATTGCATATATATATGCTAGCCAAGGATGAATTTGATTGGCAATAGCAAGAATCGGCAAATCTGCATCTTTTACTGTATCTAGATTTGCAAAAATAGAGATAGCAGCTATAAAAACAACTAATCCGACTAATAGGCCACCACGAGTGCCACCTTTTTCTGCAATACCAATACGAACAACAGAACCACCTAAAATAAAGGCCATAGAAACAGCTGTCATAGCACATAGAGAATAATAATTAATGACAGAAAACCATACATTGCTTGTGGCTGGTTTGATTGTGTGGGCTATAGCCTCTAATGTAGTCCAATCATGACTTTTACCAATAAAAGAGTAGCCTGTAATGATGAATATCATAACAATCATGATAGGAGTAAAAACACCTAGAACACTGGTTATTTTGTCAAAGTTCATAAATGATACGGTTATGATTAAAAGTGAGCAAATTAATCCGCCAACCCAAAAAGGAAGTCCAAATTGTTGTTCTAAGTTTGATCCTGCACCGGCTATCATAACGAAGCCCATAATAAAACTACCAGCGATTAGTACAAAATCAAGTATTCTTGTAATAATAGGATGGGAAATCTGTGTAAAAACTTCTTCATGATTGTCTGCACGATAGTAGCTCCCCAAAGAAAGCATGATTTTACCAAATGCGGCATTTAATAGACCTAGTAATAGAACACCAATAAGACCTATTTGGCCAAAACTTATAAAATATTGTAGAAGATCTTGTCCACTCGAGAGTCCTGCACCTACAATAACGCCTATATAGGCAAATGCAATTTTCCATGATTGTTGCATTATATTTTCCTCCTTTCAAATATATTATTCAACATAATTTATAATTATATCATAAATTTAAATATCATACAATTAGATTGAGAGATGTGAATGAGAGCGCCCTAGATGAGTATTGGGGTTACAAGGGGTATAGAATATAAAAAATAGCATCAAAGATAATAATATCTATAAATTAGATATTATTAGTAGATCTATAGTTAAGGTCTTATCTTTGGTGCTAATTTCTCTTTATTTATTAAGTTTTTCTATAATCGTAGTAACATCCTCTGCTTTGCGGGCAATGTGTGTTACACCTAGTTCTTGGTGGAGAGATTCTTCTCTAAAGCCCCAGGTAACACCGATGCAAAGTAGACCAGAGTTTTCTGCAGTAGCTACGTCAACTTCAGAGTCACCTACATAAATAGATTCTTCTGGTGTAGAGCCTAGTTCTTTTAATGCTTGGAGTACCATATCTGGTGCTGGTTTACGTTGTAAGCCTGGTCTTTCACCGATGGCAACAGGTAAGCGATCTCCAAAGTATTCTTTGTTGAGAGGCGTTACACCTTCTTGGATTTTATTAGATACGATAGCCAATTTATAGCCTTTTTTACGCAATACATCAAGCATATCTAGAATGCCTGGGTAAGGAGCTGTTGTATCTTTTAAGTGCTCACCATAATAAGCTTTGAATTCCTCAATGTATGGAGCTAATTCGTTATCTGCCACAGAACTTGGTAAACATTGACGCATCAAGTACGTTACTGCATTGCCTAGTGCTGCCTTTACCTCTGCTAGAGACTTTTCAGGAAAGTTATGTGTACGTAGTACATGATTTACAGCATTTGCTAAATCTGTAGCCGTATCGAGCAATGTGCCGTCGCAATCAAAAACGATGGTTGTATATTTCATGGGGACCTCCAAATGTAATTACTAACCATTCTATTATATGACAGACAGAGAAACTTTTCATAAAAAATTGGACTATGTTACAATTAACGTACTATAGTTGGGACTTTTAAAATTGGAGAGATACATGATTCGTAAAATAATAGCACTTTCAGTATATATTAGCTTAATTACTGGTTTAGTAGGGGCTGTTGATGTTAATATTCCCGGTGCTGATCATAGAATTCCTATAAATGCTTATGAAAGTTATATACATAGTGATTCTTCAATTAAAAGC
>NZ_CALJSP010000073.1:0-5960 GCF_937975875.1 Veillonella dispar
TATATTGCTTATGAAATGTATCAAGGAGTACATATATGCAAATCACTGATTTATTAAAACCTCAATCTGTCTTGCTAAATGCAGACCCTGTTACAAAGGCTGACGCGATCTACACTTTAGGGGAGTTAATGGAAAAAGGCGGCAACCTCATTGACAAAGCTGAGTACTTAGCAGCCGTTTTCGCTCGTGAAGAATCTGGCTCTACAGGCCTTGGTGACGGCATCGCCACACCACATGCTAAATCCGCTGGTGTAAAAGAAGCAGGCCTAGCAGCTATGGTTGTGCCTCACGGCGTAGACTTCGAAGCCCTCGACGGTCAACCATCTCGTTTATTCTTCATGATCGCAGCTCCAGAAGGCGCTGCAGATACGCATGTAGAGGTATTGAGCCAATTAGCTATGATGGTTATCGACCCAGATTTCAAAGAAGCCCTCATCGCCGCTCCAACGGTAGAACGTTTCTTGGAACTCGTAACAGCGAAAGAACAAGGCAACTTTGATCCATCTGTAGAAGGCTTTATTAAACAACCTGAACCTCAAGAAGCACCAAGCATCACTGAAGCTATTGAAGAAAAAGCTACAGAAGCTATCGAAAAGGTGGCTCCTAAAATTTCTGTAGATAATCCTCACTATGAAGTATTAGCCGTTACAGGTTGTCCTACAGGCATCGCGCACACCTACATGGCTGCGGAGTCCTTAGAGCGCAAAGCTAAAGAAATGGGCATTTCCTTAAAAGTTGAGAAAAACGGTGCATCAGGTGTAAAAGATGCTCTTACAGCAGAAGAAATCGAACATGCAAAATGCATTATCGTCGCTTCTGACCGCCAAGTAGAAATGGCTCGCTTCGATGGCAAACCTATGATTCAAACTAAAGTTGCGAATGGTATCAACAAAGCAGAGGAATTATTGCGTGAAGCTACAGCTGGTACAGCACCTGTATACCACGCATCTGCTGCTGACCGCGAATCCGCTGAAATCGCTACTAGCGCATCTGACAGTGTAGGCCGTCAAATCTACAAACACTTGATGAACGGCGTATCTCACATGTTGCCATTCGTTATTGGTGGCGGTATCTTGATTGCCCTTGCATTCTTATTCGATACATTTGATCCTGCAAACCCTAAAAACTTCGGTTCCGGTACACCTTTATCTGGCTTCTTAATGCAAATTGGTGGTGCATCCTTTGGATTCATGTTGCCAGTATTAGCTGGTTACATCGCTATGAGTATTGCTGACCGCCCAGGTCTTGTAGCTGGTTTCGTTGGCGGCTTATTAGCTAACCAAGGTGGCTCTGGTTTCCTTGGCGCATTGATTGCCGGCTTTGCAGCAGGTTATTTAGTATTATTAGTTAAGAAATTAGTATCTGGTTTGCCTCAAGCATTAGAAGGTACAAAACCAGTTCTCTTCTATCCTGTACTCGGTGTATTGTTCATTGGTCTCGCTATTACCTTCGTAATCAACCCTCCTGTATCCGCACTTAACCACTGGTTAATGGACTCCTTGCAATCCATGGGCACTACTAGCCGCGTATTGTTAGGCCTCATCTTTGGCGCTATGATGTCCGTTGATATGGGCGGTCCTGTAAACAAGGCGGCTTACGTTATCGGTACAGGTGCTCTTGCGACAGGCGAATACGGTATCATGGCTGCTGTAATGGCAGGCGGTATGGTTCCACCATTGGCAATCGCTCTTTGTACTACATTCTTCCCTAGCCGCTTCACAGAAGCTGAACGTAAATCTGGTATCACAAACTACATCATGGGTCTTTCCTTCATCACAGAAGGCGCTATCCCATTTGCAGCTGCCGATCCAGTTCGCGTATTACCAGCTTGCATCATCGGTGCTGGTACAGCTGGTGCGTTATCCATGTTCTTCGAATGTACACTACATGCTCCACACGGCGGTATCTTCGTAGTACCAACAATCGGTAACCCACTTCTTTACCTTGCATCCATTGCAATCGGCTCCGTTATCGCTTGCATCATCTTGGCACTATTAAAACCAAGCCTAAAAAAATAATGGTGAAAGCTAGTATAATACTAGTAGATATAGCAAAACGTACATATGCTAAATAAGTACATATAGCAAAAGGACTAGAACTCCTAGAGTTCTAGTCCTTTTCTTATGTAACACTATCGAATTACATCATCATAAAATACGCCAAATACTTTCTTGAAAACACGATTTGCAACATGATAGCTTTCAAAATCAAAGTCTGTAAGTGTTAAGAAGGTTACATGCTCATATCCTTTATAACCTGGTTGTGTAGGTTTTCTTTCACCATGCAACGTGTAATCCTGTTGAGCCTTAACAGTACCAACAATTCCAGAATCATCCATTTTTATATTCCATATTTCACCTAAATAGAAATCCGGAAATTGTTGTTTAAACTCTGGCATTCTTGCGACTAAATTCGCAAAGGAGTAATTTAAGTTATAGTCATAATGAATTGTGTATTCTCGAATCAAATTAGACGAAGGTAATACAACATAAATCTTAGCCTCTATACTTTTGGTACTGGCACTTGTAGATACATCTTTGACTGTACTCAACTCAATGTACTTACCATCTCCACCACCAGTATCACCTTTAGATATAATATGTTCAAAACGACTTGTATCTCGTAATTCAACATTAGAAACGGCTTTCACAGAAGTAAAAGACACGCACCATACGCATAAGATGGCCATAAAAAATAAGAAACGTTTCATATGGCACCTCATTTCACGACAATATCATCAAAATGTTGCTGATAAGCAACGACAAACATGGCATCTGCTATAGTAAAGAGATCTTGATCTGAACGACTACGGTCAAGCGGTCGTGATTCATGTAGCAATCTAGCTGGGCTATTAACCACAGTTCCATCCCAAGTGTATCGTTTGATCGCTTGTAACTCAATTTGTATACCAGACTCATCTTGTGCAGCCTTAATCACAGCATACATAGCTGGCGATGGTTTTACACTCTGCTGGGCTTGTATTAAGCTAGCCAAGGAATAATTCGTATCATAGGTAGCAGTCAATTCATATTCCGTAATAGCCCAATCACGAGCACGTTCGTTTACAGAATAAACAGTACCTTTCAATTTATAATGTGGTGCTGCATATTCTAGAGACTCTACAGAATAGGTATTTAAAAAGAATACATCCCTATTACTTGAACCATCACCATAAGAATATGTTTTTTCATACACATTTTTAAACTGTGGTGATCCATTCAACTCATTAATCGATATAGCTTGTGTCTGTATGGTGAAAGTTCCTAGCACCATACACGCTAGTAAAAATTTTCTAAGCATACTCTCTCCTTTATAATTGAAAGTCAATCAAATTACCAAAAGCATATCATATATTATGGAAATATGTACATATAATAAAAAACTACTTCAAATCATTAGAAGCAATATGTAATATTCTATGCACTTTAAATTTATTTATATTTTCCTAATCTCATCTTCTTTACACCCATCCAGTATTCATCTATATTTTCATAAATTGTACAAATATATCGATTTATGTTAAACTATATAAATATAAATAAATTTTAAAATTATAAATTATTATTTGAAATCTAGTTCGGAGAGTAATTCATGAAATCATCTAGGAAACGTAAGGTTACCGCTGCATTTTTTGCAGCTGCAGCGTTGGGTGGTGTTGCCCACGCAGCCCCTACCCTCAACATGAATGATTTGGTAGGTTCGAACACTACCACTGAATCAACGACGCAAGGTACTACAAATGTAGCAACGCCAGTCGTGCGACCTATGGCTACTCAGCCTACCCCTGCAACTACACAACCAATAGTTGTTGCACCACAACAAGCAGCCGTAAGACCTGTACAGGCACAACCAATGGCTCCGGTTCGCGTAGCACCACCTCAAATGGTTCCTACACAAGCACAACAAGTTATGCAACCAAGTGCTACCACACAAGCGGCTCCGAAGGTAACACCTTTAATTCCTCGTGTACGTCCAGTACCGGTAAACGATATAGCAAAAGCTTTATCAGATCAACAAAGAACCGTTTCACAGCCACAATATGTTGTTAATAAACAAACTAATTCTGTAATGGAACCAACATTGGCTATGCACAGCTTGATGAATGTACAACGTAAAACAGAACCTGTTACAGTACAAAAACAAGTTAATGGCAAACAGCAAGTACAAACGACGCAAGTGGTACGTACGCCTGTAATGGTCCAACAAGAATCTACAACACCTTTAGTGATTGCTAATACAACTCAAACTAAAGCCGTTGTAGCCAAACAAAGATTAACTATTCGCGATATTCAACGTGCAGAACGTGAAAGATTAGCTCAACTAGCAGCCGAAGAAGCGGCTCAACAATCAGGTGCAAATCAAGTTGATCAGCAAATGGTTGCGCAAAAGCAAGCTGAAGCACAACGTCAAGCTGCAATTCTAGCAGAACAACAACGTCAAATGGCTATGCAGGCAGAGCAGCAACGCGTAGCACAACAACAAGCCGAGGCTCAACGTCAAGCAGCTATGCAAGCTGAACAACAACGTTTGGCTGCTCAACAAGCTGAGGCTCAACGCCAAGCGGCTCTAAGAGCTGAGCAAGAACGTATTGCTGCGGAGCAAGCTGAAGCTCAACGCCAAGCAGCTATGCAAGCTGAACAGCAACGTTTAGCGGCTCAACAAGCTGAGGCTCAACGCCAGGCTGCTTTAAAAGCGGAACAAGAGCGTATCGCGGTTCAACAAGCTGAAGCTCAACGTCAAGCGGCTCTAAAAGCGGAGCAAGAGCGTATTGCGGCTCAACAAGCTGAGGCTCAACGCCAAGCGGCTTTAAAAGCTGAGCAAGAACGTATTGCTGCTGAGCAAGCTGAAGCTCAACGCCAAGCGGCTATGCAAGCTGAACAGCAACGCTTAGCGGCTCAACAAGCTGAGGCGCAACGTCAAGCGGCTATGCAAGCGGAACAACAACGTTTGGCTGCTGAGCAAGCTGAGGCTCAACGCCAAGCGGCTTTAAAAGCTGAGCAAGATCGTATTGCTGCTGAGCAAGCTGAAGCTCAACGCCAAGCCGCTTTAAAAGCTGAACAAGATCGTATCGCTGCTCAAGAAGCTGCTCGTCAACGTGCAGAAGCTGCTGCTAAAGCTGAAGCTGAGCGCCAAGCTGCTCTAAAAGCTGAACAAGAGCGTATCGCGGCTCAACAAGCTGAGGCTCAACGTCAAGCTGCTCTACTCCGTGCCGACGGCTTCGGCGAAAGCCGGCGCGGCGGCCGCTGAAATCGAAACCTTCGAAGTGACGCCCGACGCCTCCTACCGTGCGATTCTCGTGCCGCAGCAGGGGGCGCTGACCGTCACGGTCTCCACGCGCGACGGCAAGAGCCGCAGCAAGACTCTCTCTTCGGCGACGCTCGAAAGCGGCCGAAGGTACGACATGTCGGTGCTCGTCACCAACATCGACATCGAGCTGAAGCTGAGCGGCGAGGTCAGCGACTGGGAAGACGGCGGTTCGCTTGACGAGGGCGACGGCGGGGAGGCTTCCGAACTGGAATACGGCGGCGATACCTACCGCACGGCGAAGATCGGCGGACAGGTATGGATGGCCGAGAACCTGCGCTACCAGCCTGCGGGTACGGAGATCGGCGATGGCGTATGGTATCCCGAGGAGGGGCTTTCCGCGGTGGCGGAAAAAGGGCTGCTGTATGATTATAAGACGGTGACGGGCGGCGCCACGGTCCGGTCCGGGACTCCGCTGCGGGGCATCTGTCCCGAGGGCTGGCACGTTCCCGCATTGGCCGAACTCGAAGCGCTCCTTGCCGCCGGGCCTGCGGCCGGATTTTTCAGGCATCAGGATTATTTTCAGAAAGGAAATGCCTTGCGCGACGAGTTGCATGTACAGGATGTATTGCTGTTGAAAGAGATGGGAGGGAACTTCCTACGTGTGTCACATTATCCCCAAGATCCTGTAATCATGGAAATGTGTGATAAACTGG
>NZ_CALJSP010000074.1:0-15078 GCF_937975875.1 Veillonella dispar
TAGCATTTGGTTATAGCTAGGTTATGGTAAATATATAGTAATTATATGTAGAAAGGGGGATTTATGAAACGTGCAACGGCAACGGCGTTATCGTGCGTCGTACTTGGGTGGTTTTATTTTGCTCATTTAGATGATCCTTTAGCGCGTCAAGTGGCGTACCCCTTTAACTATAGAGATGTAGTGATGGCTGCAGCTGAGAAGGAACAGGTTCCACCGTCCTTGGTAGCTAGTGTTATCTTAGCTGAAAGTAAATATAAGAATACTGCGGAATCTGAAACCGGCGCTCTTGGATTGATGCAACTTATGCCAGATACAGCGCGATGGGTAGCTCAACAAGTTGGACATGGCAATTATACAGATCGCCAGTTAAAAGAGCCGGAAACTAATATTGAGTTAGGTACATGGTACCTAGGTCATTTGTTAAAGGAATTTAATGGTGATGAGGTGCAGGCGTTAGCTGCGTACAATGCGGGACGTGGTCATGTTGAATCTTGGCTCAATGAGAATAAATGGAATGGCATGGTTGATACCATACCTTTTCCTGAAACGCGTAGCTATGTAAAAGCTGTCTTACAGTATCAAGAAAAGTACGAGGCATTATATGGAAACGATTATTGAAGCTTGTAAAGCATTAGATTATTCATGGTTGCCTCAGCAGATTGAGGGATTTACCTTAGTGGCGTCCAATGAAGCTGATTTTACGGTACTCCTTGAGCGTATTTCAGCAGGTGAAGAGGTATTAAAGGTACCTATTTTCCATTATCAAAATGATTTGGGGTGGCGATGGTCTGCCTTATATGATAAAGAGGTAGAGGACTATACAGTACATATTGAAATGCCACTATTTTCCTTTGTTGATATTTCTTTTGTGCGTGCTGATTTAGAGTCGTTTTGGCAAGGATTACAAGATCGCTGTGTCAAAGGGTTAACTAATATGTTAATAGAGCCAGCGAATAACTTTACCTTTACCTATCGTCGTCGAGGCATTCCTGAATGGGATTTTTCCGAGGTTATGCCTAAAGAACTGGAAGGCTTTGTATGTGATATTGATCCAGCTCATGCAATCCGGATGATTAATGGTTCTTTTATTATCGGTGAGTATCGTAAGATGGACGAATGTACAGGATTATTGCTATATTATAACGAATTGCGAGATGAATACTTTGCAGAACTTCGTTATAAAAATTATCCTGAAATAGACCATCACCTAGATGCTAAAAATTTAGATGATTTAACTGCAGTTCTACGTGAACATTTGGGTCCTATATTAAAAGGATTAAATGAACGCGTTGATTAAGGATAATCATTATATATGACTATGCTATTTTTGGAGTTATTTTATAATCATATGAAATAATCTAAGTGGGAATGTTTGGTTGAAGCCCATAAGAAAGCGTAGAATTTGTATATACACAGCAAATGTGATATACTATATATGACTTTTATATAAATCTTTTAAAAGAGTGGGCTTATGTCCACTCTTTCATTTATGATTAGCTTAATTGTAAGGTGAATGAATCAAGAGATATATACAAGATGTAGTAATGAAGGAGGCGATGGCTATGAAGAGAGAAGCAGTAGAGGAATTTGTATCCTCTGTAGTTGAAGGTATTATAGCCGGCACCGAAATGGAACTAGTCGATGTAGATTACGTTCGTGAACGCGATTGGTATTTGCGTGTCTACCTTGATAAACCAGGTGGTGTAGATTTGGATGACTGTCAGATGGTTAGCGAAAAACTAAGTGCTGTCCTCGACGAAAAGGATCCAATTACGGAAAACTATTTATTGGAAGTATCTTCTCCAGGCCTAGATCGAGTTCTTAAGAAGGATAAGGACTTGATTCGCTATAATGGTCGTGATGTTGATATTCAGCTATTTAAACCGATTAATGGTAGTAAACAATTTACTGGTGCATTAGAAGGTTTTACAGACACAACTATCGATTTTACTATCAATGGTGAAAGTATGACATTCGAACGGTCTGCCATTGCACAAATTCGATTACATCTTGATTTTTAATATATGGAGGCATACGAGTGAGTCAAGAATTAATTCAAGCGGTAATGGTGCTTACAAAGCAAAAAGGTTTTGCTCCTGAGGTTATTTTTGAATCCTTAGAGGCTGCATTGTTGCAAGCATATCGCAAAGAACCAACATCTAATCCAGATGCTTACGTTGTGATCGATCGTGAAACAGGCGTTTATAAAGTTATGGCTAAGAAACAAGTGGTAGAAACTGTAGAATTGCCAGAAACAGAAATTAGCTTGTTAGAAGCTCGCAAAATTGACAAACGTTTTGAAATTGGTGACGTAGTAGAAGTTGATGTTACTCCAGCTAACTTTGGCCGTAGTGCTGCCCATACTGCAAAACAAATGCTTATTCAACGTTTGAAAGAGGCTGAACGCAGCGTAGTATATGAAGAATACTATAGTCGTGAAGGCGATATCATCACTGGCGTTATTACACGTGTAGAAGGTAAAAATGTATTTATCGACTTAGGTAAAACAGAAGCTATTTTACCTCCTACAGAACAAATTGCTAGCGAAACATATCGCGAAGGGGATCGTATTAAATGCTACATCGTAGAGGTTAAGAAAACTACGAAGGGCCCTCAAATCATGATTTCCCGTACACATCCTGGTTTATTGAAACGCCTCTTTGAATTAGAGGTGCCAGAAATTTATGAAGGTGTAGTAGAGCTTAAATCCGTAGCTCGTGAGCCTGGTATGCGTTCCAAAATTGCTGTATACAGTCGCGATGAAAACGTTGATCCAGTAGGTGCTTGCGTAGGTCCTAAAGGTCAACGTGTACAACATATCGTTGATGAATTACACGATGAAAAAATTGATATCGTTAAATGGGATGAAGATCCAGCAATTTATATCGCTAACTCCTTGAGTCCAGCAAAGGTTGTATCTGTTGATGTAAGTGAAGAAGAAAAATCCTCTTACGTTGTAGTTCCTGATTACCAATTATCCTTGGCAATTGGTAAAGCTGGTCAAAATGCTCGATTGGCAGCCAAATTAACTAACTGGAAAATCGATATTAAGAGTGAAACTCAAGCAGCTGAAGAACCTTTTGCAGGTTTCGGAAATGCTGAGGACGGTGAATAGTCATGAAACCGAAATCCCAACCTATGCGCACATGCGTAGGATGTGGTGAGCCTAAGGCGAAACGTGAATTAATTCGCGTAGCCTTAAGTCCAGATGGCAATATCAGTATTGACCGTACTGGAAAAGCACCGGGGCGTGGAGCGTATTTATGTGAGTCCATGTCATGCTTTGAGCAAGCCTATAAGGCTAAGCGATTAGAACGGTCATTAAAGCATAGTGTATCGAAAGATATATACGAAGCATTACAACGTGATTTACAAGAGAATGAGTAATCACTGATATACATGAATGAAGATAAAATTTTAAATCTCTTAGGATTAGCACAACGAGCTGGCAAGGTTATTTCTGGTGACTTTATCGTAGAAAAAGCCATGAAGAGAAAGGAACCTAAACTAGTCCTTCTCGCTGGCGATTGTGCATCCAATAATGAAAAGAAATATAATCAATTAGCAGAAACACATCATATCCCACTTCGTAGCATTGGTACTAAAGAAACTTTAGGAACTGCTATTGGTAAAGAGGTTCGGGTAGTGGTCGCAGTACTAGATGATGGATTTGCAAAGGCGTTACTAAAAGAGATTGATCGATAATAAGGGGGTATGTAGATGTCCAAAAAGCGCGTTCATGAAATCGCCAAAGAGTTTGGCGTAGAAAGTAAGCAGGTCATTTCTATCTTGCAACAACATAATATTAATGTTACAAAAGCAGTAAACTCTGTAGATGATTCAGGCTATGATATTGTTAAAAAACAATTAAGTAAGAAAGCTGAAGCACCTAAAGCTACACAAAAGGTAGAACAAAAATCTGCTCCAACAGCAGCACATAAACAAGAGGCTGCACCACATAAACAACAAAATCCAAATCGTTCTAACGAATACAAAAAGGATAATCATAAACAAGGTGGTCAAAAACAAGACGATCAATCTAAACAAAACGACCATAAAAAGGGCAATGTACGTCATGTACAAATCTCTGAGCCTACACGTAAATCCGAAGGTAACCAACAATCTGGTGACCGCGCTAATAACCGCCCTAACAATAACAGAAATAATGATAATCGTAATAACGGTCGCCCTAATGATGCTCGTAATAACGATAATCGCAATAACGACAATCGAAACAATGATAACCGCAATTCTAATAACAATGATCGTCGTAACAAGAAGAATAAAAAAGGTGGCAATAACCGCCCTCAATCCTTGTTATCTACATCTATGCAAAAGAAAAAGAATCGCGTAAAACATCGTAACGAACAATACTTACAACAAAAAGCTGAAGCTGAACGTAAGGCTGAAGCAGCGATTGCTACAGAAATCGAATTATCTGGTCCTTTAACTGTTAAGGAACTAGCTGAAAAGATGGGCCGTGAAGTATCTGAAATCATCAAAAAATTGATGCTTTTAGGTGTTATGGCTAGCATTAACCAAGAGGTTGATGTTGATACAGCTACAATCGTAGCTGAAGAGTTTGGTGTAACTGTAACAGAAGTAGAACCTGAAGAAGATCCAACAGATGTTATTGAAATTGAAGATGCACCAGAAACATTGAAACCTCGTCCTCCAGTTGTTACTATCATGGGTCACGTTGACCATGGTAAAACATCCTTGTTGGACGTAATTCGTCAAACTAATGTAACAGCTGGCGAAGCAGGTGGTATCACTCAACATATCGGTGCATACCAAGTTCGTTATAACGACAATAAAATTACATTCCTTGATACTCCAGGTCATGAAGCGTTTACAGCTATGCGTCTTCGTGGTGCTAAATCTACAGATATTGCTGTTCTTGTAGTAGCTGCTGATGATGGTGTAATGCCTCAAACTATTGAAGCCATAAACCATGCTAAATCTGCTGATGTACCAATTATTGTTGCTATCAACAAAATGGATAAACCAGGTGCTAACCCAGACCATGTTAAACAACAATTGGCTGAACATGGACTTTTACCAGAAGAATGGGGCGGCGATGTAATCATGGTTCCAGTATCTGCTAAACAAAAACAAGGTATCGACGATTTGCTCGAAAATATCTTGCTTGTAGCAGAAGTTATGGAATTGAAAGCGAACCCTAACCGTAAAGCGTACGGCGTAGTTATCGAGGCTCAACTTGATAAAGGCCGTGGTGCTGTATGTACAGTACTAGTACAAAAAGGTTCCCTCCGTGTAGGTGATACTGTACTTGCTGGTACAGCATATGGTAAAGTACGTGCCATGACAAATGAACGCGGTGAAAAAGTAAAAGTAGCTCGTCCTTCTATGCCAGTAGAAATCTTGGGCTTCTCTGAAGTTCCACAAGCTGGTGAAATCATCAACGGTATGGATGACAACGAAGCACGTGCAATTGCTGAAAAACGTATTGCAAAACAACGCGTCCAAGAATTACAAGCAACTCACAAGGTTACATTGGATGATATCTTCAACCAAATTCAACAAGGTGAGTTAAAAGACCTTAACATAATCATTAAAGCTGACGTTCAAGGTTCTGTAGAAGCATTACGTCAATCTTTAGAAGGCATTAAAAATCCTGAAGTACGTATTGTTATCGTTCATGCTGCAGTAGGTGCTATTAACGAATCCGATATCATGTTGGCTTCTGCATCTAATGCAATCGTAATGGGCTTCAACGTACGTCCAGATGCTAATGTTCGTCGTGCTGCAGAAAATGAAAAAGTTGACCTTCGTACATATCGCGTAATTTATGATGCTATCAATGACGTTGAGTCTGCGATGCGTGGTATGTTAGCTCCTCAATTCAAAGAGGTTGTCGTTGGTCGTGCAGAGGTGCGTCAAGTTATCTCTACACCTAAGGCTATCGTTGCTGGTTCTTATGTAACAGAAGGTCGTATTACTAACGACTCTGAAGTTCGTTTGATTCGTGATGGTATTGTCGTATTTGAAGGTAAGGTTGACTCTTTACGTCGATTCAAAGACGAAGTTAAAGAAGTTAAAACATCCTTCGAATGTGGTATTTCCTTAGAAGGTTACCGCGACATCAAGGAAGGCGACGTAATCGAAGCGTACTTGATGGAAGAAATTGCACCTCAAATTTAGGAGGTTTATATGAGTGACGTTCGTGTCAGAAAATTACAAGAATTTATCAAACAAGAGGTAAGTCAAATGTTGATGCGCGGATTGAAAGATCCACGCATCGGCTTCACTACTATTACCGATGTTCATGTAACAGGTGATTTGCGTGAAGCTACGATTTATGTCTCCTTGTTTGGTTCCGATAAGGAAAAAGAAGATACACTTATCGCTTTAAAGCATGCAGCGGGTCATATTCGTACGGAACTTGGCAAAGTACTTAAATTGCGCCATATTCCTTCTATCACATTCGATAAGGATACGTCTTTAGACTATAGCATGCATATTGAATCCCTTTTGAATGAAATCAAAAAGGACGAAGAAAAAAATTAACACAAAGGATAGAGAACATGAGTAAGATTACTATTAATCAATTACATGTGGCTCTGTGTGAAGCTAATTCTATTATGCTAACCGTCCATGTTAGACCCGATGGTGATGCTATCGGGTCCATGGTGGCCTTTTACGAAGCCCTTGTAGGGCAAGGTAAAACTGTATATATGGTAGTGGATGATGTAGTTCCTGAAAAGTACTCATTCTTACGATATACGGACCACATCCATGATGTAGCGTATTTTGAAACAAATCCTGTTGATATTGATATGCTAATGGTATTGGATGCTAGCACGTATGAGCGAATTGGCAAAGTAGGTGCACTATGGAGTGCACCTATTTTTAATATAGACCACCATATTTCTAATACGGAGTTTGCGGATCATCTATATTTAAAGCCTAATTTTGCTGCTACTGGTGAAATCGTTACCGATTTATGTACAAAATGGAATTGGCCTATCACCGAGTCTATGGGTACTGCTTTATATATGGCTATTGCTACTGACTGTGGTTTCTTTAAATTTAGCAATACAACTGCCAATACGTTAGAAATGGCTGCTAAATGTGTAGCAGCCGGTGCTAGACCTAATGTTATTTCTGAAACGATTGAGGCTGTGTCTGCAAGTCGTCTGGAATTAACAAAACAAGTTATGCAAACTATTGAGTTCTACAAGAATAATACAGTAGCTACCATCGAGTTGAATCGCGAGGCTATGAACATTCTCGGCGATGATACAGATGGCTTTGTGGATATTATTAGAAATGTAGATACTGTTGATATAGCTATTTTATTGAAAGCTGAAGCTGATGACAGAACACGGGTAAGTTTACGATCTAAAGGTACCGACGTGAATGCTATTGCTAGCAATTTTGGCGGTGGCGGTCATATTCGAGCTTCCGGTTGTACGATTAATCTACCATTTCAAGAAGCGAAACAGGCTCTCATTGAGGTGATTAAATAATGGATGGCATTTTACCATTTTTAAAACCTCCTGGTATAACAAGCCATGATGCTGTTGCTATTTGTCGTCGCATTTTAAAAGAAAAGCGCATTGGTCATAGTGGTACTTTAGATCCTATGGCCTATGGTGTGTTACCCGTTTTTCTTGGTAAGGCTACGCGGCTTATTGAGTATACAGAGGGGTTTGATAAAACCTATGTGGCAGAATGTAAATTTGGTACTTTTACCGATACTGAAGATAGTTCTGGACAAGCTGTATTACCTGATAAAGATATGGTATTGCGAGACGGTGTTCGAGTGAATGAATCCATTCAAAGTTCAGAACTATCCAATGCTATGCTTAAACCTACTTTTGATGAATTAGTTAATACATTAAATACCTTTATTGGTATTCAAGATCAGAGACCATCAAAATATTCTGCTATTAAGATAAATGGTATACGTGCTTATGAATATGCTCGTAAAGGGATTCCTGTAGAATTGCCATTACGGAAAATTCATATAAAAAATATTGAGCTTGTAGCGTATGGCTTTCCATATTTTACAGTTCGTGTAACATGCTCTGGAGGCACTTATATTCGTTCATTATTGCGTGATATCTGTGTTTCATTAGGTATACCAGGAACCATGACATCCTTGGCACGTACTCAAGTAGGACCATTTGATATTGATTCTGCTAAAATGGCTGAAGAGTTGATGCTTCATGGTGAAAGCCTATTGTTACCAACGGATACAGCCGTTTCTCATCTTTCAAAAGTAATGGTAAATAGTGTACAATTAAAGATGATGGTGCAAGGTAAGGAATTGCCTATTAGTAGCGAATTTTCTTATACTGAACCGGAACATTATTATAGAGCCTATGGTCCTCATGGATTTATAGGGATTATGAAACGAACTAACCACTCTTTGAAGGTGGAAAAAAATATTTTTATTGAAGGATAAGTATGAAGCAAATACATTCGTTTGATGAACTGCGTCAAATCAAAGATACAAAAGTATATGCCCTAGGTACCTTTGATGGTATTCATCGAGGTCATCAACGAGTTATACGCAAGGCCGTTGATGAGGCAATGGCAGTTAATGGTGTTAGTATAATCATTACCTTTGAACATCATCCACTAACTATACTACATCCAGATCGAGTTCCTAAACGGGTTATTCAAGAAGAGATTATGGATTCCGTTCTTGAAGATTTGAATGTAGACTATATTTTACGGTTGCCTATGACTGAAGAGTTACTAAAAATGAGTGCTGACGATTTTTTGGGCGCTCTTTGTACAGATATGAATGTAGCTGCTATCGTAATTGGTGAAAACTTTACATTTGGTGCAAAAGGTCTTGGTAATCCAGAATATATGCAACAAGTATTAGCGGATAAGCATATACAAGTTTTGGTGCAGCCTTTATTACCTTGTGATGGACTCAGTACACCTATTTCAAGTACGGAGATTAGAAAGGCCATTCGAGAAGGGCGTTTAGAAGATGCCACACACTGGCTTGGACGACCATTCCAATTTAAAGGAACTGTTATCAAAGGTGATCAACGAGGACGTACATTAGGGTTCCCAACATTGAACTTGTTGCTTCCTAATGAAATGGCTACACCTCCAGATGGTGTATACGCTAATCGCGTGTGTATCGATGGTATTTGGTATGATGGGGTAGGAAATATTGGGGATAATCCTACATTTAAGAATCAGTACCATAGATGCGAAGTACATGTATTTAACTTTGACCAAGATATATATGGAAAAGAAGTAATTGTACAATTTATTTCCTATCTTAGAGGGGAAGTTAAATTTAATAACTTACAAGATCTTATTGATCAAATGAAGGTAGATGAAGAACAGGCTCTAGCTGTTTTAGCTAAAGCATAATAAGGGGGTTCTCATGGATATTAAAGAAGCTCGCAAACAAATAGATAGTATCGACTCCGTACTTGTTACAGAGTTTGAAAAACGTCTCACATTGATTAAAGAGATTGGTAAATATAAGGATGAACATCATTTACCACTCATTGATGAAGAACGTGATGAAAGTATTATTGCGTTGCATACTGAAAATTGCAAAGATAAAACATTAGCACCTTATATTGAAAATTATATAAAAACTGTTGTGTCTATGAGCAATGAGTTTTTAAAAGAGCATATGCATAAGCATATTTTCCTCATCGGCATGCCAGGCGCGGGTAAGACAACAGTTGGCAAAATGCTAGCTAAAGAATTAGGCAGAGACTTTTACGACCTAGATCAAACAATTCAAGATAAAGTTGGTAAATCTGTTCAAAAAATCTTTATTTATGACGGTAAAGATGCTTTTAGTGAATATGAATATAACACGATTAAGGAATTAATTCATAATAAACCATCTGTCATTGCTACCGGTGGTGGTACTGTTACTTATGATAAAACAGTTAAGCTAATGCGCAATAATGGTCTTGTTGTATTTGTTAATCGCGATGTGAATCATATCTTAGATGATTTAGATCTTGAAATTCGTCCACTTGTAAAAGAAAGTATTGAATATATCTTCAATGTATATGAAGAACGATATCCTTTATACGAAGAAGTGGCACATATCAAAATCGGTAATGAAGGTAGCATTACCGATGCGGTACAAGAAATTATTGAAGCTTTGCCTAATACGGAGAAATAATGGACGCCATACGAGGATTTGTATACCGAACTATATATGAGAATACACAACGTACGTATTGCGTGTTTGTCCTTAAGGATTATAATGAGGAATACATTACTTGTACTGGTAAATTTGAGTCTCCTAAAGAAGGAGAAGATATCGAAGTTCGAGGCCGTTATGTAGAACATGAAAAATATGGTCGTCAATTTGATGCTACTAGTGTAGAAAAACTTAAACCTGATAACATGGGGGCTGCTAAGACCTACTTATTAAATTTAGGTATTAAAGGTTTTGGAGAAAAGTCCGTAGAAAAGGTTCTTGAGTATTTTGGTATCCGTATTTTAGAAGTTTTACGGGAGGAACGCCCCGAAGAAATTAAGGATGTTCCTGGACTTCGTAAAAGTGTTAAGGACGAATTATTTAATACCTTACTTGGTGAAGGTATTTTATCCGATTTAAATCACTTTTTTGAAAGCCATCATATTTCTTCTAAATGGAGTCGTATCGTATACACCTATTATGGTGTTCAGTCTATTGCTGTTATCGAGGATAATCCTTATACCTTGTTACGTGTGGCTCCAGATATGCTTTTTGGCACCGCTGATACGCTAGCAGAACACTTGGGTATTACAGGTAGTGATACACGCCGTTTAGAAGCGGGATTAGAATGGATTCTACGCAGTTTGGATAATCAAGGGCATACGTGTTTGCCTGTGGATCAACTTATCGGTCGTTTAGACGATTTATTACAAACTGATGTAGATGATATTGCTAACTTTATTGAAAGCCTATTGGAGCAAGGTGCTTTATATAGTACATATTATGAAGATATCCTATATATTTACCCTCCAGAAATGTACGTGTCTGAAGTAGAAAGCGTTCATTATACAAAAGATTTCTTATTAGAAGCAGATCCGATATCTCTTGATATTCCTAGCTTTATAGAAAAGTTTGAAGCTGATAATCATATTACATTTGGGGATGCCCAAAAAGAGGCTATACAGCTATCCTTCTTTGAAAAGTTTTCCCTTATAACTGGTGGTCCTGGTACTGGTAAAACGACGATTATTAAGGCCTTAGTAAAAGGCTTCCAACTTGGTGGACTAGGGCGTATTATTCTTTGCGCTCCTACGGGACGTGCTGCTAAACGACTTACAGAGGCTACAGAATTTGAAGCTACTACGATTCATAGATTGCTAGTACCTGTTCAAGGTAGTGATTCCTATGACTTTACTAAAAATGAAGATGATCCATTAGATATAGATGTTATCATCATTGATGAAGCATCTATGCTTAATGTACGCTTGTTCTATTCCTTAATGGCGGCCATTCCAAAGGAAGCCCATGTCATTATCGTTGGTGACGTTGATCAACTACCACCTATTGGTGCTGGTTTTGTATTAAAAGACTTACTCCATAGTGATTGTGTTCCTTATACACGGCTCAACCAGATTTATCGTCAAAGTTCTGGTAATACTATTGTTGAAAGTGCCTATGCTATTAACCGTGGTGAAATGCCGAATTTGGATAGCGTAAGTGAAGAGTTTTCTTTTATTCCTGTTAAGTCTTATGACATGATGATGAAAGCTATCATTGATGTGTATAAACGAGAACAAGAGCATGTAGACGATGAATTAGATATTCAAATTATTTCTCCTATGCGCCGTGGTGAAGCAGGTAGTACATTAATTTCTCAATATGTACAGCAAGCTGTTAATCCGCCGGATAGCTTAAAAGGGGAAGCTCGTGTAAATGGTATTACCTACCGTGTTGGCGATAAGGTTATTCAAATTCTTAACGACTATGAGTTAGAGGTCTTTAATGGTGAAATTGGTGTCATTTACGCCATTACACGAAGCGATATTTGTATCCGATTTATCCATAAAGATGTTCGTCTACCTATTGATGAAGCTCATATGATTATGCCTGCTTATGCGATTACAGTTCATAAGAGTCAAGGTAGCGAGTATGGTGTAGTTATCATTCCATTTGTACCACGTTATGGTGGTATGTTGCAGCGTAATTTGTTGTATACAGCTGTTACAAGAGCAAAACGGAAGGTTATCATTGTGGGTACTACAAGCGCTATAGAACGTGCTGTACGTACTGTAAATGCAGATGAACGATATACATTGTTTAAAGAAAGACTACAAGGGAGATGTGATTCGTAATGAGTCTTTGGGATTTCCTATTTCCACCTGTATGTCCTCATTGTGGTGCCTCTGTAGCAACACAAGGGGATTGGTGTGAAACTTGTTTTAATGATCTATTACATATTCGTCATGTACCACATAAATTTTTACATTATGTAGATGATGTATGTGTGCTAGCAGACTATTGTGGTGGTCTAAAGTCTATGATTTACGATGTAAAATTTAATGAAAAAAAGGAGCAGTCCAAGGGGGCTGCTCCTTTTTTAGCATCGTACAACTTTTACATGAAATATGATGAGTTTAATATTCTAAATGGCAATTGTAAAACTGTATATGATTATATAGTTCCCGTACCTTCAAGTGAGACTAAGAAGAAAAAGAGGGGCTATAATCAGGTCGATTTGTTCTTTAAAAAATGGGCATACTCGTTAGAGAAAATAGATAAGCCATATTTTGTATGGCTAGATTGTATATATAAGTTTGATACTTCTAATGATATGTGGTCCTTAACCCATAAAGAACGACATCAAAATATAGAGAATGCTTTTGTGATCAAAGCAGAGTATAAAGATATTGATTTCTCCACAAAGCGTATTTTAATTGTAGATGACATTTATACTACAGGGGCAACAATCGAAGCCGTAGCTAAGGTTCTTAGGTCCTATAATCCTAGTAGACTCGATGCTCTGACACTAGCTAGCGGTAGTTTTTAATTATATATAAAAGCGTTCACCGAATGGTGAACGCTTAATCATTATATTAGCCTAGCACATCGATAAATGCTTTTACTACATCTGGATCAAAGAGAGAGCCGGATGCACTAAAGAGTTCTTCTTTAGCTTTAGCTTTTGTTTTTGCCCAAAATTCTGTAGAAGGATTAACTGTTGTATCATAATAATCTGCAACAGCAATGATTCTAGCTCCTAATGGGATGTTAGCACCACGCAAATGTTTAGGGTAACCAGAGCCATCCCATTTTTCATGATGGTAACGAATATAAGGCAAGATTTGTTGGCAGCAAGGGTAGTTTTCGATCATATTCGCACCACTTGCAGCATGTTGCTTATACTTGGACATTTCTTGTTTATTAAGATATGGAGATTTTTGGATTAATGCATTAGGTACCATTAATAATCCTACGTCATGAAGTAATGCTGCATGGCGAATTTGTTCAATTTCATTTAATGGTAAACCCATTTTAGCAGCAATACTAACTGCATAGTTTGAAACTTGGATAGAATGAGTGTACAGATGATAGCTTTTCATTTGTATCATCTGCAAAAGCTGAGCGCTAATGGCTTCTAAACTGTCCTTCTCCAGTTCGTACAACCCAGATGGTTGCATTAATGATAACATAAACATAATAAACCCCTTTAACTAACATGTAGAACATATGGTACAACCCCTCGTACTTATGTTCATATCGTACAACTTTAGGCCGTTCTTATTTAATAGTATACAAATTATACACCATAAATAATATTTTGTGTATGATACGTATGTTCTATTATACATGTTGTATTCATATTTGGCATACTAAAAATAATTGACATTTTAAGAATGTACTAAATATAGTACCTAGAAAAACTAATTTTATAAATATTAAAATAATATGAAGAATATTTTAGGTTTTCTATGACAATTTTCTATACATACCAAAAAAGGGGTTGCAAAATTTATTCTCATTTCAATGAGAACTGAACGATGCTATGTTCGGAAATATAATTTAATCGTTAGGCCTTATTTATTTTAAGAATGTATATATAATTATAAATCTAGACATGTATAGTGTTATTCTTTATAATACGTCTATACGGGTCTGTGGTTGAAAGTCGATGCCAGTCGCAGGCGAAACGATCCACATAAGCAACCCAAGGGGTTGTGAGCATGGTGCGGCTTAGGTGTAAGTCCTGCCGGTAAAACCGAGAGGGGTAGTAGTGGGGAGTCTCGGACTTATGAGCGAACCCTCCAGCAGGCGAGTGTGGGGGCAAAGACCAGGTCAGCCGTATGCGGGCACATGAGGCTTTTCTCATGTGCTTTTTTCTTTTTATACATCTGTATATTTAAAAATGGTGAAAATACCGATTCTTATGGGAAAGTTTTTATACATTATTATTATAAATATACAATCAGCAGTGAAGAAATTGGCAGAGAATTTGGTTTAAGAGTTTTGGAATATTATAATCATCCAAATATAAATATAGCAATTTTGCGATTATATTAAAATTTATATACAAAATTATTGACATAATTATACTAAGTGGTATACTAGTGGAATAAAAATAGTTAGTTTGGTAAATGAGGATGATTCGATGTTAAATAGCAAGTTAAAAAAATTAATCATTGGTGGTTGTATGTTAGTAATGGCCGGTACTGTAATTGGCGGTTGTGGATCTTCTACACAAACAACTTCTAATAAACTCATTGTTGGTACTAATGCCACATTTGTACCATTTGAATTTAAAGATGAAAAAACTCAAGACTACACAGGCTTTGATATTGATTTAATTCGTGCCATTGGTAAACGTATCAATAAAGATGTAGAGCTTAAGAATGTTGCTTTTGATGCTTTGATTCCAGCTTTAAATACACATGATATTGATGTAGCTGCATCTGGTATGACGATTACCAAAGCTAGAAGTGAAAAGGTATTATTCTCTTCTCCATATTATGAAAATGCCCTTGCTGTAGTATATAAAGATGGCGCAAATATCACATCTCTTGACGATCTTAAAGGCAAGAAAATTGCTGCTCAACTAGGCACAGATATTTATTTCATTAAAGTCATATATCAAT
>NZ_CALJSP010000075.1:0-12758 GCF_937975875.1 Veillonella dispar
TATCATTGCAGCTTGGGCTGTCTTCTATGGTAGCGCCACGCTGGTTCTTACGTTCCAATTTAATTTTCTTTATCATCCTTATCAATACACCAATTATTTCTATGATTATTCGTCCATTGCAACAAACGATTTTCAAAATCTTCTTTGCCATCATTGGGACAATTTTATAAATATATTTGGTGAAAGCCACTTCCGTAACTGTATATACTAATGGATATACTAGACATATATACTAGACATATAAAAAGCCTCTACCGTATAGGTAATTTCTATATGGTAGAGGCTTTTTCTAGTATATCTGCCTTATGTTAATCGCTTTTCTAGTATATGTGCCTTATGTTGATTTTTTTGAGTGCTAGATTTTCTTGTTAGTAGATTTTAACTGCATTATGATTATTGCTACTAATCGTATAACTATATTTTACTAGGGACTACTTTAAAATAATTGGTATCGATATATTTATATTAAAAACTATCGATATAGTTTTCATAATATGATATACTGAGTGTAGAAATCGTAATTTTTCGATATAACAGTGTTTTAGTATATCGTAGATAAAACAGTGTTAATTACTGAATATAAAGTAGTGATAAATACTATATATAATGAAGTATTTAATACTATATATAATGTAGTATGTAATACCATAAGTATATTGACACAGTGTATAAGTTAGTATAGAGATATTCAAGTGAATAGAAGAGGAATACATATGGATTTTGAAGAAAATCAAGTGCCAGAGGCAATTCTGGACAAGCTTACAAAGGTGTGTACATGCCGTAGCATTACACGTAAAACGATTAAGGAAGCCATTTTGAATGGTGCTCATACATTTCCTGAAGTAAAAGAGGCAACACGTGCCGGTACAGGCGCTTGCGGTGGTAAAGGCTGTGGCCCTCGTATCGTAAAGCTCTTAGCAGAAATGAAAGAGCAAGGTAAAATTTAAAACTAAGGAAAATTTAAATCTAAGCAAAAGTTAAGACTAAACAACAGTTAAGCGTAAGTTTGAGTTTAACTCATATAAAGACTATTACTTTAAACCAATACGGTATATATTCGTAGATTTGGGGTAATAGTCTTTTTTGCGCTAACGATTCATGAGATGTATTGGCGTTTTGGGGTTGTCTTTATTATTTGATATACTATACATAATACTTTTTAGAGATTTTGGAGGTATATATGTTTCGACGTATCGTAGCAGCTACGATGATCGGCGCATTGGCGCTCACAACGGGTTGCGGTTTACATAATCCATTTACTTCTAAGGCGGAGCCTGTAACTTATAAGTCTGTAGCACAGAGCGAGCTTTCACCAGAGGAAAAGGTGGACAAATTAGTGGCTAATATGTCTGACGCAGACAAGGTGGGGCAATTGTTGATGATTGGCATCCACGGCAAGACCTTGAACGATGATGCGAAGTTTATGCTCAATGAATACCGTGTGGGCGGCATTATCTTGTTTGACCGGAATATGGAGTCCAAGGATCAAGTGAAATCGCTGATTGCGGATATTAATAAAACTGGTAAAAGCGCCGGTTTAACGCCGTTATTCATCGGTATCGACCAAGAGGGCGGTGCTGTGTCGCGCATGGAGGATCAGCTCATCAAGGTTCCTCCAGCAGAAGAGTTAGGCAAGGAGCCTATTGAGAAAGCGGTATCCTTGGCCAAACAGTCTGGTACGGAACTTAAAGACTTGGGATTCAATATTAACTTTGCGCCTGTAGCGGACTTGGGCTTAACCTATGGCCGTTCCTTTAGTACAAATCCTGATGAGGTCGTACGCTATACCAGTGCAGTAGGCAAGGCCTATGATGAAGCGGGCTTGTGGTATTCTTACAAACATTTCCCAGGTATTGGTAAAACAGACGTGGATTTACATGCTGATACCAGTGTTGTGCCAGTATCTAAGGAAACATTGCTGAATGAAGATACGAAGGTATTTGTAGACCTTATTAAGCAGTCTAAACCGAATACATATGCAATTATGGTGTCTCATGCGATGTACCCTCAAATCGATCCAGACCATCCATCTAGTTTATCTAAAGCCATCATTACAGACTGGTTGCGCAAGGATATGGGCTATAACGGCGTTGTCGTAACGGATGATATGGATATGGGCGCTCTTGCAAAACACTACACCTTCGGTGATATGGCGGTTCAATCTATTTTGGCTGGCAGTGATATCTTGCTTGTATGCCACGAGTACGAACACATGCAAGAGGCGTACAATGGCCTTATGAAAGCTGTAAAAGACGGCCAAATCTCCAAAGAACGACTCGATGAATCTGTGAAACGAATCTTGCTTATGAAGATAACTAAAATTTCTTAGACTATTTGTTTTTGTTGGCAGGAATTAATTAATCATATAACGAATATAGAAAGTGGAAGTACTATTCATTGAAATCGCATCTGAGTTGACACTCAAGGGAGAACTTTGTTATAGTTATTACACAGAGAAACTGTGCGAAGCTTACGGGCAACGTACAACGCTCGTCGACTCAAGGGTCGGCGAGCTTTTTTGTTTGTAGGAGGGACTTATGTCTAAGCCGTTTAAGTCTTTAGATTCCCTATTACGCTTGATGAGAAAACGAAATATTACAATTGGAAAGGGGGAGCGAAGGTAGTAGAGTTAAAAGAATTTTAGCGAGAGATAACTATTATGCAGTAATTAATGGATATAAAGACATTTTTTTAGATAATAATGCAACATTAAATAGTGGTGATGACTATTATGTAACTGGGACAACATTCTTTCAAATATATGGATTATATTGTTTTGATCGTAATTTGCGAATTATTTTATTAAAAGCTCTATTGCAAGCTGAACAAAATATTTGTACTAAAGTATCTTATCGTTTTTCGGAGGTATATACATCTGAATTTAGTCATTTGAATGTAAATAATTTTTCTAAAACAAACTTACCAAAAGCGACGGAATTAGTCTCTAAATTATCTAATGCTACACAACGTAATGCGAGACATACGATGTTTTCTCATTATTTAACAACACATCAAGATTTACCATTATGGGTATTGGTAACAAAACTTACATTCGGTGAAATTACTAATTTTTATAAATTAATTACACCTAATATACAAGAGAGAATATTAAAAGATATACATAAGGAATATACTGGTGAGTATAAGGTATCTATTACTGATCCAACATCTACTTTGATACCTGTTTTTAGTGAAATACTAGATGTTCTTGTGGGTTATAGAAATGTATGTGCGCATGGAGACAGACTTTATAACCATAGAATTATAGGTCCAAAGAAAACTATTAAAAAATTAACATATTATTTTGTACAAACTCCAAAAGGCAGTGAATCTTCAGTATATGGAGTGTTAATATCTTTAAGATTACTATTGCCTAGAATATCGTACAAGTATATTATTGATGAGGTAATTAATGAATTAATACTTTTAAGTGAATCGTTACCTGTTATACAGTTTAATCAGGTCCTAGCCAGAATGGAGTTAACACTTCAATGGAAACAAACCTTAGAATTATTACAATGATTATATAGTGTATACATAACACAGCTTCAAGGATTTTTATAAACCGATAGAGAATTACTTAGTATAGTTATTCTCAATCGGTTTATTTTTTTGCTAGGAGTGATTGTATATGGCTCGGAGAATTATGTTGAACGGTACGTCCTATTTTGGACAAGGGGCGATTCAGGAGATTGTGAACGAAATTAAGAATCGCCATTTTAAAAAGGTTCTTGTTACATCGACACCTGATTTATTTGAGTTTAAGGTAGCTACAAAGATAACAGATCTACTTGATGCGGCAGGCATTGCTTACGATGTATATGACAATATTAAGCCAAATCCAACCATTGAAAACGTAACATCTGGTGTGGCTGCTTGTAATGCAGCAGGTGCTGAAGCTATCGTTGCTGTAGGCGGTGGCAGTGCTATTGATACAAGTAAAGCTATTGCTACGATTATTACAAATCCTGAGTTCAGTGATGTGCGTAGCCTTGAAGGTTTGGCACCTACAAAACATCCATGCTTGCCGATTATAGCTGTGTCTACCACATCTGGTACGGCTGCAGAGGTTACGATTAACTACGTTATTACAGACGTTGAAAAGAATCGTAAATTCGTATGTGTTGACCCTCATGACATCCCAATCGTAGCCATCGTGGATCCTGATATGTCCGCATCGATGCCAACTGGTCTTTGCGCATCTACCGGTATGGATGCCCTCGTTCACGCTGTAGAAGGTTACATTACAAAAGGTGCATGGGAGCTCACTGATATGCTTCATTTGAAAGCCATTGAAATTATTGGTCGTTCTTTGCGTAGCGCCGTAGCTGGTGACTTCGCAGGTCGTGAAGCCATGTCTCTTGGTCAATATATTGCAGGTATGGGTTTCTCCAACGTAGGCCTCGGCATTGTTCACTCCATGGCACATCCATTGAGTGCTGTCTACGATATCCCTCATGGTAAAGCTTGTGCCATGCTGTTAACAGCAGTCTTGAAATTTAACGCCCCAGCCACAGGCGAAAAATATCGTGAAATCGCTCGCGTTATGGGCGTTCCTGATGTGGATAGCATGAATCAAGAAACATATCGTCAAGCTGCTATCGATGTGATCCAAAAACTTGCTGATGATGTAGGCATTCCTAAATCATTAAGCGAAGCGGGCGTAAAACTGGAAGACATTCCATTCCTCGCTGAATCTGCGTTCAACGATGCATGTACACCTGGTAACCCACGGGATGCATCTATGGAAGAAATCATTGGCATTTACGAATCCATATTCTAAAGAATTTTAGGATTTGATAGCATATAGTGTTTTATGATGTATAGGATTTAATACTATAATATGGTATCAATATTTAACTAGTCTAAATATTTTGCTAGTCTAAATAATCTAATAGTCTAAATGATGCCTAGCTCTAGCCCTAAGAACTTTACATCTTTAGAATCTTTACATATTTTAGATGCCTCCGAATATGTAAAGAAAATACATTTACACACTTGCTTAACAAAACTAGCCATCTCGTGTTAGAGGTGGCTAGCTTTGCGTTTGAAGAGCTATCTATTGTCTTGTTATTTGGATTTTTAATTTTACGTTTAGTGAGATAGCTGTTTTATACGTAATCCTTTCTTGAAAATGGTGGTTTACATAAGTATACTAAGGATATGAATACATAGTTTGGTTGTATGTATGTTTTTAGATAATAAGCCAGATTTGGTCAGTGCTAAGGAGGAATGTTATGAAGCTATGGAAATTTAATAAGCGCAGTTCTACCTTAGCAGATATGTCCATGAATCGTATGTTGTTGACGGAGCTCATTGCGAAGGGCGCTCTTGTGGGTGTGATTGCAGGCTTTTGTGGTGCTACTTACCGCTATTTGATCCTTGAATCTGAGCATATTCGTTGGCATTTGATGGACGGCATTACCCTAGAGTGGGTCATAGGATGGCTTGTGGTGATGGTCATCTTTGCCTTTATCGTAGATCGATTGCTCGCATGGGCTCCATTGTCTGGTGGTTCTGGTATTCCTCAAATCGAAGGGGAAATGCTAGGCCTCTTTGATATGAAGCCGTATCGGACGCTAGCTTCCAAGATGATTGGTGGCGTGTTGACTGGTTTTGCCGGCTTCTCTGTAGGTCGTGAAGGTCCAGCCGTACAAATTGGTGGCTCTGCCGGCAAGATTGTGTCCTATTGGATGAATTCAGGGCTGCGTGAGCAGCGCATCTTGACCTCTGCTGGGGCAGGGGCAGGCTTAACGGCTGCATTTAGTGCACCCGTATCGGGGGCTATGTTCGTCTTTGAAGAGGTCCATAAAAGCTTCTATCCGTACCTCGTTGTGCCTACTTTCGTGGCTACCTTAATTTCTAACTATATTACGGTTAGTATCTTCGGCCTCGAACCGGCCCTTGGATTTTCGGTGACCTCCGGTGTACCTCTTGAGTACTTCCCAGTCCTTCTTATGGTTGGCGTTATCATGGGTCTCTGTGGGGTGTTCTTCTGTCGCATGATCTTTGCATTTAAGAAGTTCTTTGAATGGCTTAAATGCTCTCGGTTCTTGAAATTAGCCCTTACCTTTGTGACTGTGGCCGTTATCGGCTATGACTCGCAACTTCTCTTGGGCGGTGGCAATGATCTGGTGGGGCAGCTAGCCTTTCACTCTCATGGCGTCTTGCTCTTAGGGGGCATCGTATTAGGTAAGATTTTGCTTACTACCTTCTGCTATGGCAGTGGTGCGCAAGGCGGTATATTCTTGCCTATGCTCGTTATAGGGGCTTCGGCAGGCGCCTTTTGTGAAAGTTTACTTTCATCAGTGGGTATCATCGCTCCTGATTTTGTACCGCAATTCGTTATTTGCGCCATGGGCGGTGTGTTAGCGGCGGCGATGCGGACCCCAATTTTGGCGATTTTGCTCGTCCTTGAAATGACGAATAGCTTCTCTAATATTTATGCCATCGGTATCGTTACACTGGTGGCATACCTTGTGGCAGAGTTATTAAAAGAACCACCTATTTACGATTCTTTATTACAAGCCATGAGTGGTCAAAACAATTTAGAGTCTGTACAAACTTTCTTCCAAACGAAGGTACCTGTAGTAGCGAATTATACAGATGTACAATTACAAGACTTGGCCTTGCCAGATGGGACACTCATCGTAAGTATTCGTCGCAATGGAACATACATTGTGCCGTTAGGGGATGTAAAACTTGAACCAGGTGACGAACTACAAGTCTCTTGTGAACGAGGACGATTAAAAGCAGCGAAAGAATTTTTCCAATCGAATCAGTTATAGCAAAGAGATTTTTCCACTCTAAGTAAAGGGAGGCCTTATCATGCTGGATAATATTATAGTATTTTATATATTCTTTACTATAGTTGGCTTTTTAGCCGCTATGCTTGGCACCATCATTGGTGCTGGCGGAGGGCTTGTATTTGTACCTCTCTTTATGTACTGGTTCCCTGAGTGGTCTCCGTCTATGATTGTAGGGACATCGCTATTTTCTGTTATGTGTAATGCGATTTCTGGATCCATTGCCTATATTAAACAGAAAAAGGTACTCATCAGCGCAGCTATTGTATTTAGTTTAGCAACTTTACCAGGTGCTATCTTAGGGGCTCAAATGTCTGGTTGGTTTTCTGGTAAAGGCTTTATGTTTGCCTTTGGGTGCTTTATGCTCTGTGCTTCTGGATTGATCGGGTTTAAGAATTTCCGTAAAGGGGAGCGGAAGGAAGAAAGTCTTACCCTTGATCAGCTAACCTATAGCAAGCCTATCGGTATTAGCATTAGCTTCTTTGTAGGTTTCATCTCCAGTATCTTTGGTATTGGCGGTGGCCTCATCCATGTGCCTGCCTTGATTTATCTCATGGGGTTCCCAACCCATATGGCTACAGCTACGAGCCAATCTATCCTTGCTGTATCTACAACAATAGGTGTTATAACACATTTAATCGAAAATCATATTGTATTTAGTATTGCTATCCCTACAAGTATTGGCGCTATTTTTGGTGCACAAGCAGGGGCGCGCATCGCTAAACGTTTGAAAGCAAAATCTATTCTAGCCCTTATGAGTGTTGCTGTCTTTGCGTTGGCGGTACGCCTTATTCTTAAATCTGGGATTCTTGGATAATATAAGCCCTCTAGAGGTTACTCGAAAGAGTTATTACTAGAGGGCTTTTTATATGTAAAGCAACTATGAATGGGCGTATTAGACTGGCAATTAAAAAAGGTATGAGTAAAAGTCATAGTTAAATATAAATGAGAACGAGAAAACTAAAATAAATAAATTATACTGAATTTATGCATAATTTTTGTAAACTATTTCCTATAGAATTATATGCAGTGTAACTCATGTTTTATGGGATGTTTAGCACTCATTTGTTATGGCGTTATGAATATGCTTAGTAAATAAAATAGTTTTAATATAACATATGAAAAGATGAGTACATGATAATGCTATTGAGATGCACTTTCAACTAAAGAAATAAAAACACAGTGCATATCGAGAATTGTTAGGAGACATATAATTTATGCATAATTATAGTAGTGAGAATGAGAACGGCGTATACTAAATATAAGACAATATAAGATATATTCCTTAAGAGAGGATAGGAGGAAATATAAGTGAGTACGCTTACTAGAGATTATGAACGTTTTGCCAAGGAGGCAAAAGAGATTTGTAAAGATCGTGTGTATACCGATCATTTACGTCGTTATGCATATGGCGTTGACGCGTCCTGTTACAGCTATTTACCAAAGGTTGTTGTAAAGGCTGAGGATGAACGGGAAGTACGACGCCTTATTCGTTTGTGCCAACAATGTGGTACACCATTTACATTCCGTGCGGCTGGTTCTTCTTTGTCTGGTCAATGTTCCAGTGAAGACGTGCTCATCGTATGTAATGATGGCTTCAAAAAAATGGAAGTTATCGACGATGGCAAGGCTTTAAAATGCGAATGTGGTGTTATCGGTTCTGATGCCAACGATTTGTTGAAACCATACAACCGCAAAATCGGTCCAGATCCTGCTACGCTTGCAACAGCATTAGTAGGCGGTATTTTGAACAATAACTCCTCTGGTATGTGCTGTGGTACGGCTCAAAACTCCTATAAAACAATCCGTTCCATCCGCGTTGTATTACTAGATGGTACTGTTCTTGATACATCCGACAAAAAATCCATTGAACAATTCCTTCGTGAAAAACCTCAAATGGTAGAAGAAATCTTGCAATTGCGCAAAGAAATCTTAGCCGATGAAGAATTGACTCATTTGATCCATCACAAATACAAAATTAAAAATACTACAGGCTATGGCTTGAACTCTCTTGTTGATTTCGAAGACATCATCGATATCATCAATCACTTGTTCATCGGCTCTGAAGGTACATTGGGCTTCGTATCTGAAATCGTGTACAACACTGTTGAAGACGTACCTCATAAAGGTTGCGGTCTCATGTTCTTCAAAACATTGAACGATGCATCCTTGGCCGTTGTAGCCTTGGCTAATATGGGCCGCGATAAGGTTGTAGCTGCAGAAATGATGGACTATCAATCCTTGAAAGCCGTTCAATCTCTAGATAATGTACCTGACTTCGTTCGTGAAGTACCAGAAGGTACAAGCGCTATCTTGTTCCAAACTGAAAGCTATTCCAAAGAAACTGTAGATGAAAATCTAGCTTTCATTAAAGAACAATTGAAAGACATCCCAACAGCTATCCCAAGTCTTTACTCTCAAGATCCTAAGGAATACGATTCTTGGTGGGCTATCCGTAAAGGTATCTTGCCAATCGTTGGTGGTCAACGTAGAAAAGGTACTACTGTTATCACAGAAGACGTTTGCTTCCAAATCGAAGACTTCACTAAGGGCATCGAAATGCTTACTGAATTATTCCACAAATACGATTTCGTAGACGGTGGCGTAATCTTCGGTCATGCTTTATCTGGTAACGTTCATTTTAACATTACACCTGATTTCAGCGACCCTAAAGATACTAAGAACTTCGGCGACTTGGTAAAAGAAATGTCTGAACGCGTATCTGGTTTCGGTGGTTCTTTGAAAGCTGAACATGGTACAGGCCGCATGGTAGCACCATTCGTTGAAATGGAATGGGGTAAAAAAGCGTACGAAATCAACCGTCGCATCAAAGCCATCTTTGACCCTGAACGCATCTTGAACCCTGATGTTATGATTACTGATGATCCAGATGTGTACAAGAAAAACCTTAAAGCTCAATGCGTTATCGACGATGCTTTCACAATCTGTATGGAATGTGGTTTCTGTGAAAAACATTGTCCAAGCCGTAACTTAACATTGACTCCACGTCAACGTATCGCATTGTTGCGCGAAACTAAACGCCTTGAAAACGAAGGTAACTTCACATTGGCATCTGAACTTAGAAAAGGTTACGAATACTTCGGCGTAGATACTTGTGCTGCTTGCTCTATGTGTAAAGGTCTTTGCCCACTTAGCATCGATACTGCTCAAATCGCATTGTCCATGCGCCGCATCGATCCACCTGCACCAGAATTGGCTAAGAAAATCTACGATAACTTCTCCACAACACTTCAAATGTGCCGTGCTGGTGTAAGCCTCGAAGGCATTGCAGGTTCTATCATTACACAAAAAGCGATTTCTAAGATTACTGAAGGCTTACATGGCGTAACAGGTGTTACACCATATGTACCTAAAACAACGCCTAAGGCTAATCGCTATAAATTGAAAAACCGCATTAAACCTACTAACTTTGAAAAGGTTGTATACTTCAGTACTTGTGCGAACCGCGCATTCAAACCTAACCAAGGTTATGACGATGATCGTAGCTTACAACAAGTTGTGGAAAGCCTCTGCAACAAGGCTCATATCGATATTATTTATCCTCAACATATTGAAAACCTCTGCTGCGGCTTGAGCTTTGAAAACTACGATGACGTTCACGAACGTGCTGTTAAGGACTTGCACGATGCATTGATGAAAGCATCTCAAAATGGTAAATATCCAATTGTGATTGACCATAGCGCATGCTTCAACCATGCATTCAAACACATGCCAGACTTAGAAATCAACGATATTTCTGAATTCTTGTGCAAATACGTAGTACCTCATCTCGACATTGAAAAATGCGATGAACGCGTAATCGTACATAAACAATGTAAGATTAAATCCTTAGGTAAATCCCAATACATCGAAGATTTGGCTCGTCTATGTACAGACCATGTATTCAATATCAAATCCTTCGCATGCGACGGCTTTGCTGGTCAAAAAGGTTTCTTCACACCAGAACTTAACAAAGCTGCTACAAAAGACCTTGCTGGTGAAATTGCTGAATACGGCGCAACACTAGGCGTAAGCTCCAGTTCCACATGTGAAATTGGTCTTGGTGAAAGCGGTGGCATCCCATTCGTAGGCGTTGCATTCCTATTAGACCGTTGCTCTAAAGCAAAACAATAAGATTTATAACATTACCTACCATATAACGAAAAAGGACGAGTTGCGGCTCGTCCTTTTTTGTATATAGTTTTGGTATAATTGTAATGGTATTAAATAAATTATAAGTTACTACTACATATTGTCATCATATTAAATAATAAATATATACGACATAATGTGGTTGTATGTATAGATAATATAGAGGTATTGTATGAAATATATTCTATTATGTATTTGTTTGCTTAGCCTATTAGGTTGTGGCACAGAGACTAAGACCCAACAAGACACTAAACCTACAACAGCTAACGAACAAGCTAAGACAGATCAAGGTCAAGATGCTCACGTAATGGCAGCTAAGCAGGCTTTATCCTCTGGTGATTATGCTAAAGCTATTGAGGAAGCATCAGCTTCTATTAAGGATAATCCTAATAATGCAGAGGCGTACTCCATCCGTGGCTTCGCTACGGCGTTAAATGGTGATACAGCTAAGGGCTTAACAGATACTAAAAAATCATATGACCTAGATCCTAATAATGTAGCGAACTACTACAACATGGCTATGGTGTACAAATTACAAGGCCAATTAAATGAGTCTAAACAATGGTTTGAAAAGGTATTAGAAAAGGACCCTAGTAACACCTGGTCTGTATACGGTATTGCTACCATTTATGCAGACCAAGAGGATGATACGAAGGCCCTTGATTGGCTTGAAAAAGCGATTAAAATTGATCCATCTGTGAAAGCCGTAGCCGCTGAACAAGACCATTTTGAACGCTTTCACAATAATGCGCGATTTAAAACATTAGTAGGACTATAGGCATGGATGTGAAACAGATAATTCGCCTTATTATAAAGGCGATAGGATTTATATATTGGTTTGTTTTTCTATACCTTGGTGGTCTAATGGTCGTAGACTGGTCAGGGTTTATGTCCCAACATAATATAGAAACACCTCTATTCCTTACATACTTAGTTTTTGTAGGATGTTTTGTAATACCGTATATTATGCTGTACTGGAAGAAGCTAAATCCTAATGTGAAGGTTCCATTTTTGGTGCGCCATCTCTCCGAATTTATGGCGCGATTAGAAGATCGCCATAGCATATGGTTTGATGTGCTATATGTACTAAAATTATTGCTCTATTTCGTAATAATTCTGTGGATGCTTTGTATCATAATACTCACCTTTGCAGTTATTGCGTGGACAATAGTCCTAATTTTGCTGAGCAATTGATGATGTAAATTTACATTCACATTGTTTTCTCTACTAATGCTTCTTGTAAAAGCTGAGAAAAATTAATTCCTTTAGCTAATGCTCGATCATTTAGCCAGGCAGGAATTGTTAAGGTTTTCTTTACGGATTTACTATTTTTAGCTAAATCAATATCTGTTTGTACTAATGTAGGATACGTTGTATCGGTACAAGGTAAGTTGCGAATAGATGTAGGTGTAGGTAAACTTTCCCCATCTTCTAAAGCTCCTAAAATATACAATTCCATAGCCTCTTGCGCATTAGTTACGAGCTCTGTTAACGTTGAGCCAGTACTGCTGGTATATTCTAAGTCTGGAAACTCAGCCCAGAAACCATCAGCATCATCATGGATTATAGCAGGGTATATAAATTTCATAAATCCTCCTCATTTTAGTCCTGTACGTTTTAAAATTGCATTTAATAAGCCAACAGGTACATCTTTTCCGTGTACGGCAATCACTTCAACTTGATTATCCTTTTTCAAACGATGATGACTGCCGCGTTGCCGTACATCCTTCCAGCCGTTTTTGAGTAGCAGTTTTAGTAGATCTTTATCCTTCATATGCTCTCCTTTTATGGTAACACGTG
>NZ_CALJSP010000076.1:0-11405 GCF_937975875.1 Veillonella dispar
AAGTATCTTTTAATTCTTAATTCTATATTTATATATTTAACATAGATGTGTTATTCCCTTTGAAAATAAAACATCTATGCTATATAATAATAAGATATGAAAGGATGTGTCTCGATGAAAATCAGCCAAGAGGAAATTAAAAAAATCGCCTTACTTTCACGCTTGGAAGTTAAGGAAGAACATATGGCACATGTAGAAAAAGAGTTGTCCGACATCTTGACTTATGTTGCTGAACTAGATGCATTAGAACTTGATGGTGTGGAGCCTATGGCTCATGCAGTACCATTGCACAATGTATTTAGAGAGGATGAAACAAAACCATCCCTTGATCATGATTTAGCTTTATCCAATGCGCCAGAAGCAGAGGATGGGTACTTTAAAGTACCTCGCGTTGTACAAGAATAGGAGGTTTCGCTGTGGCAACAATTCATGAATTACACAAGAAACTAGTGAATAAAGAAATCAGCGCTGTTGAATTGACGAATGCTGTTATTGCACATAAAGCGAAAGTGGAACCGACTGTACATGCGTACTTATCCGATTCTCATGATCGTGCTTTGGCTACAGCTAAGCTTGTAGATGAAGCAATTGCTAAAGGTGATGCTATTTCCCCATTGGCAGGTATTCCTGGTGCAATTAAAGATAATATTTGTATTAAAGATGAACCTGCAACATGTGCATCTAAAATGTTGGAAAACTTTGTGCCTCCATACAATGCATCTGTTATTGAACGTTTACAAGACAATCATTATATTAGCCTTGGTAAACTTAACATGGACGAATTTGCTATGGGTGGCTCTACAGAGAATTCTGCATTAGCTAAAACATCTAATCCTTGGAATGCTGATTGCGTACCAGGCGGTTCTTCTGGCGGTAGTGCAGCAGCTGTATCTAGCGGTTCTGCTATTTGGGCTCTTGGCTCTGATACAGGTGGGTCTATTCGCCAACCAGCATCCTTCTGTGGCGTTGTAGGTTTAAAACCAACATACGGTAATGTATCTCGTTATGGCTTAATTGCCTTCGCATCTTCTTTGGATCAAATTGGACCTGTTACACGTGATGTAACAGATGCAGCGTTAGTATTAAATGCAATCTCTGGCCATGATACAAAAGACTCCACATCTATTCCTGGTGCTCGTGTAGACTACACTACAGCACTTGTAAATGATGTAAAAAATCTAAAAATTGGTGTACCAAAAGAATTCTTTGGTGAAGGTCTCAATAGCGAAGTTCGTAAAGCTATTGAAGAAGCTATCGAAACATACAAAAAATTAGGTGCTGAAATCGTTGAGGTTTCCTTGCCTAATTCTAAATATGCATTGTCTGCTTACTATATCATTGCATTGGCCGAAGCTAGCTCCAACTTGGCTCGTTATGACGGTGTAAGCTATGGTATGCGTGTACCTGCAGATAATTTAGTAGATATGTCTACTAAAACTCGCACAGAAGGTTTTGGTCCTGAAGTACAACGCCGCATCTTGTTAGGTACCTATGTATTGAGCGCTGGTTACTATGATGCTTATTATTTGAAAGCATTGAAAGTTCGTCGCCTTATTAAAAATGAATTTGATGAAGCATTCTCCAAGGTGGATTTGATTTTAACACCAACTGCACCTAATACGTCTTATAAATTTGGTGAAAAAGCAAATGATCCATTGGCAATGTACTTAGAAGATATCTGTACAGTACCAGCAAACCTTGCAGGTATTCCAGGTATTAGCATTCCAGCAGGTATGAGTAGCAGCAATTTGCCAATCGGCTTACAATTGCTCGGTCCTGCTATGGGAGAAGAAACATTGTTACGTGCCGCTTTCACATTTGAACAAGCACGTCCAGACTGTCAATTAGTAGCACCAACTGGGGAGGTTTCTCTATGAGTAGTAAATACGAAACAGTCGTTGGTTTAGAGGTTCATACAGAGCTTAAGACTAAGTCTAAAATCTTCTGTGGTTGTACCACTGAATTCGGCGGCGATCAAAATACACATGTATGCCCAGTATGCCTTGGCTTACCTGGTGCTATGCCTGTGTTAAATAAACAAGTAGTAGAATTTGCTATCAAAGTTGGTTTAGCATTGAATTGTGAAATTCTAAACTTTAATAAATTTGACCGTAAAAACTACTACTATCCTGATTTGCCTAAAAACTATCAAACATCTCAATATGATTTGCCAATTTGCTTAAATGGTCATTTGGACATTGAAGTAAATGGTGAAACTAAACGCATTGGTATTACGCGTATTCACATGGAAGAAGATGCAGGTAAACTCGTTCACAGTGGTAACACTATTTCCGATTCTAAATCTTCTAACGTTGACTACAACCGTACAGGTGTTCCTCTTCTTGAAATCGTATCTGAACCAGATATTCGTTCTGGTGCAGAAGCAAGAGCATATGTTGAAAAACTACGTTCCATCTTGCAATATTTAGAAGTATCTGACGGTCGTATGGAAGAAGGCTCCTTGCGTGGTGATTGTAACGTATCCGTACGTTTGCGCGGTACTAAAGAGTTTGGTACACGTACAGAAACTAAGAATGTTAACTCCTTAACAGCTATTCAAAAGGTTGTTGAATACGAAGCCTTGCGTCAAGCTAAGTTGATTGAAGCAGGCGGCAAAGTAGATCAAGAAACACGTACTTGGGATGATGCTCAAGGCATTACTATTGGTATGCGTAAGAAAGATGAAGAAAACGATTACCGTTACTTCCCTGAACCAGACTTGGTACCAATTGTAATTACGGACGAAAAAATCGAAGAAGTACGTCGTGCGTTACCTGAATTGCAAGATGCTAAGATTGAACGCTTTGTATCTGAATATGGTTTGTCTCGTGAAGATGCAACAATCCTTACTGTATCTCGTAAAACTGCAGATTTCTTAGATGCTACTGTAAAAGCAGGTGCAGATGCTAAGACTGTTGCTAACTGGATGCTTGGTGACTTGTCCAAGATGATTAATGAAAGTGGTTTAACATTCGCTGAATCTAAAGTAAGCCCAGAAAACTTGGCTGGTATGATTGCTCTTATCGATAAAGGTACAATCTCCGGTAAAATTGCGAAAAAAGTTATCGTATCTATGTGGGAATCCGGCAAGGATGCTGATACTATCGTAAAAGAAGAAGGTCTTGTTCAAATCACAGATACTGGTGCTATCGAAGAAATCGTTAAGCAAGTTATTGCTAATAATCCACAACCAGTGGCAGATTTCAAAGGTGGCAATGGTAAGGCTATTGGCTTCTTAGTAGGTCAAGTTATGAAAGAATCTAAAGGCCGTGCTAATCCTGGTATGGTAAATGAATTGCTTCAAAAATACTTGAAAGACTAATTTGTGCGTTAGCCTAAAGTAGTATAAGCAATACAAATAAAAATATCCCCTATAGATATATGAATTCATATCTATAGGGGATATTTATTTGCATTTTTTATATTAAAGTATGGTATAATAAGTTGTATAAAATTAATTATTATTTTGGTCATATAAAGGACTTAACAATGAATGATCAACACAATATAAATAACAATCAAAATACATATAGAAGTAGTGAGCGTAGTGATAGCTACAGTAGTAATACACGTGCTGCAGAACCTAATACACGCGTATTATCTGATGATGAACGCCGTGACTTTGATGGTGTAACCATTGAAGAGGTAGGAGACTCTGTTCATGTGGACTCTACACCTAGTAATATGAACGAAGAGTATCAACGCGGTGAAGAGTACAATCAATATGGGCCACATGTTAAGGTGTATAGCTTTAATAGTACAAGCTGGCTTAGTCGCATCATTTTGATTATCATATTAGCTGTTGTTTTAGCAGCTGTTGTATTCTTCGGTGGCATTATCCTCTCTGTAGTAGGGGTTGTCATTTTAGTGGGGGCTATTGTTTCCTTTATCTTTGGGCTCTTTTAATGGTATAATATATATATTATGACTAGACGGTGGCTGAGCCATTCGATGATTTAAAGGGGACCTATGAACGTAGTTTTATCCACATTAAACTCAAAATTTATACATTCCTCCCTGGCTTTGCGGTATCTCAAAGCCTACGGGCAGGCTCACGGACAGGCATACGATATAGTAGAATATACTATTAATATGCCTGTTTTACATATTCTTAGCGATATTACAGAGCGCAATATAGATGTATTGGGCTTCGCTTGCTATATCTGGAACATTGAAATGACCTTACATGTGGTGGACATGGTGAAAGCAGTTCGACCAGATATTAAAATTATCTTAGGTGGTCCGGAGGTATCTTTCACTGCCGATGAAATTCTAAATCGTTGCCATGCTGTAGACTATGTTGTACAAGGTGAAGGGGAAGAAGCTTTCTACCAACTCATTAGTGCATTACAAAATGGTAAGGATGGATTAGGAGAAGAAATCCCTGGTGTACGGGGCCGCCATATTACAGGTGAACTTATGGGCTCCACTGAGGCCGTAGAGGTTAAAGATCTTAGTACCATTCCATTCCCATATGTAGAAGAGGATATGGAGGATTTAGAACATAAAATCATCTATTATGAATCCTCTCGCGGATGTCCATTCTCTTGTCAGTATTGCTTATCTGGCAATAAGAATACAGTGCGATTCTTCCCACAAGAGCGAACTTTTAAAGAATTACAATGGTTTATCGACCATAAGGTAAAGCAAGTTAAGTTTGTAGATAGAACATTTAACTGTGCACCACATCATCATCGTCCATTGATGGAATTTATGCGAGATGCCAATACAGAGACGAACTTCCATTTAGAAATGGAGCCTGAGCTCATGACGGAATGGGAAACAAATATTCTCTGTGAAACACCACCAGGGCGTATTCAAATCGAAGTGGGCGTACAAAGTACACATAAAAAGACCTTAGACGCTATTAACCGATATAACGATTGGCCGTACATTCAAAAGGCAATTCGTCCTATTATTGAGGCTGGTCGTACACATGTACATATGGATTTAATTGTAGGTTTGCCTTACGAAAATAAAGCGCGATTTGGATTATCCTTCAATGATTTATTTAGCTTACAACCTCATGCGCTGCAAATAGGATTCTTGAAACTATTAAAAGGATCTGGTGTACGCCGCATGGAGGCATACCAATATATTAGTGATCCGTTAGCGCCATATGAGGTACTAACCACTCATGTATTACCTTATAAAGATATACGCTTTTTAAAGCACTTTGAAGATGTATTTGAACGCTTCTATAATAGTGAGCGTTTTAGAACCGTCTTTGGCTATATTGGTACCAAGCTCATAAAGGAACATACTGATACATCTATAACTGGTGAAGATACAGTAACAAATCATGTACCACCTATGAAAAAGTATGATCCTTCTAAAGTGGAGCCTAAAAAAGATGCTTTCACCTATTTCTGTGAAATGACACAGGCCTGGCTTGACGCTGGACATCATAAGGTTAATTTGAAAGATATCGACCAAATTGAGTTCTTGTATAATTTCTTCTTGTCTAAAGGCGATAAGGTTGCAGCCGAACTATTACAATACGATACACTTGTTAGCTATCGAGGTAAGGTTCGTAGCGAAGCCGTTGGCTTGCCGAAGCAAACAAAGGAACTTTTACAAGAAGGGGAATCATTTTGGCGCAACGAAGAGATTGCATCTCAGTATATTCCAAACTATACCTTCAAAGAATGGCGTAAGATTCGCCAACAATATGTAGAAATGCCAATGTCTGAAGATACGGCACATGTATTAGGCATAGATAACGTACCTAATACACCATTTACAGTAATTATCGATGTTAATAAAGAGGTAAAACCCTTTATACGTCCTGAAATAGAGGCTTGTTAAATTTCACAAGCGATGATTGGTTAGTTAAATAGGAGTGTTATGACCGATACAACGAGACCAAAACGATACCGCATGGTATCTAAATATTATAAAGAAACCTATGGGGAAAAGGTTTATAAATTACCTGTTGCCTTACCGCTGACATGTCCTAATCGTGATGGTTCGGCCGGTGTAGGGGGCTGTACCTTCTGCGGAGAAATTGGTGCGGGCTATGAAAATCGCCCTGCTTGGATGACAGTGCGTATGCAATTAGAGGAAAATATTGCTCACATAGGTCCTAAATATAAGGCGAAAAAATTTATACCTTATTATCAAAACTTTAGTAATACCTATTTGGGACTTGATGATTTTAAAAGCTATATGGAGCAAGGTTGCATCGACGAAGCAGTAGGCATTGCTATTGCGACGCGACCAGATTGTATTGCCGATGAATACTTAGACATATTGGCAGATATTAGAGATCGCTTTCAAAAGGATATCTATATTGAATTAGGATTGCAAACGGTCAATTATGATACATTAGAGAAAATTAATCGGGGTCATGATTTAGCTCAATTTATTGATGCTGTATTGCGCATTAAGAGATATGGATTTAATGTAACAACCCATATGATAGTAAATCTTCCATGGGATACTATGAAGGATACTATTGAAGGAGCCCGTATTTTGTCAGCTCTTGGTGTAGATCAAGTTAAACTGCATGCTTTATATATTGTAAAAAATACATTGATGGCTAAGTGGTATCAAGGGGGGCAATTCACCTTAATTAGTGCCGAAGAATATGCTGATCGGGTTGTGAATTTTGTACGTCACTTACATCCTGACATTGTATTACAGCGTCTTGTCGGGAGAGCACCTGAAGATAATACGCTCTTTACGAATTGGTCCATGGGGTGGTGGCGCGTTCAAGATTTAATTGATGATAAGTTAGACGAACTAGATGCTCATCAAGGTGATTTATGTGATTATTTAAATGGCAAAGCCGTTCGTAAGTTTATAGATTAGGAGGTTATATGAGCGAACAAGTTTTTACATTTCCAACATATGACCTAGCACAATCCATACTAGGTCAACATAATCGATATCTGCATATGATGCTTGAAGTCATCTCTGCAGATGTAGTGGCACGTGGTGATACTGTCGTTATCAAGGGCGATGAAAAACAAGTAGAGGCCCTATATCGCACGTTAGAAGAACTTGTGTTCTTATACCGTGAAGGCAGTACCATCACCGAGTCTCAAGTTCGTATTGCCGCAAAACTCGTTGCTAATGGCAAAGCAGATGCTGTACATACTATGTTTGAAGATACCTTATCCGTAAACATGCGGGGTAAAAATATTACGCCTAAAACAGAAGGTCAAAAATACTATGTAGATAGCATTCGTAAAAATACCATTACCTTTGGTATTGGCCCTGCTGGTACAGGTAAAACATTCCTAGCCGTAGCGTTAGCTGCATTCTATTTAAAAAACCGCAATGTAGATAAAATTATTTTGACTCGCCCTGCTGTAGAGGCTGGTGAACGATTAGGCTTCTTACCTGGTGAATTACAAGACAAGGTAGATCCATATTTGAGACCTCTTTATGATGCATTACATGAAATGTTTGGTATCGAGCAAGTACAACGATTTATGGAACGCGGTACTATAGAGGTAGCACCACTAGCATATATGCGTGGTCGTACCTTAGAAAATGCCTTCGTTATTCTAGACGAAGCACAAAATACAACGGCTGAACAGATGAAAATGTTTTTAACCCGTTTAGGTAATAATTCTAAAATGGTTGTGAACGGTGATAAGACACAAATTGACTTGCCACCACGTGTTGTGTCTGGTCTCGGCGAGGCTGAAAAGGTATTGCGTTATGTGCATGGTATTAATATGGTTTACTTTAGCGACCAAGACGTTGTTCGTCATGATTTAGTAGGTCGTATTGTAAAAGCTTACGATGCATATCACGAACGTAAGTTAGCTGGTGAGACTGCAGAAATTAACGCGGTATCTAAAGAGAATGTAGCGAAAGGATAAGCATGTATATAAATATTAGCTATGATGAAGGAATTCAAGAGGATTCCAGTATTGAGGCCGTTATCCGTAAAGTTTGTGATGAAGTAAGTCGCGTATATGGCCTTGAAGAAGATGAAATGAGTATTTTACTTTGCGATAATGCTAAAATTCACGAGCTTAATAAGGAGTATCGCGGTATTGATAGACCAACCGATGTATTGTCCTTTGCTCTAAATGAAGGGGATGATTACGAAGGTAGTGAAGAGGAACATCACTTACTAGGGGATATGATTATTTCCTTAGAGCGTACTCGTGAACAAGCTATTGAATATGGACATAGCTTTGAACGAGAATTAGCGTATTTAACGACTCACAGTTGCTTACATATTTTAGGCTATGACCATATGAACGATGAAGAGAAAAAAGAGATGCGTACCGAAGAGGAATTTATCTTAGGTAACCTCGGTTATGTGCGGGAGGATGCACCATACAATGAATAAGAACGAACATTTTAAATCTGGCTTTGTCGCCGTTGTAGGACGCCCTAATGTTGGTAAATCTACATTAATTAATGCCCTTATTGGCGACAAAATCGCTATCGTATCCGATAAGGCTCAAACAACGCGTAACCGCATTATCTGTGTATATACAGATGAAGCAAAACAAATTGTTTTCATGGATACGCCAGGTGTACATAAGCCAAAACATAAATTAGGTGAATTCATGGTAGACGCTGCCATTGAGTCCTTAAAAGAAACAGAAGCTGTTTTATTTGTAGTAGCAGGTAATGAAAAGCGCGGCCCTGGGGACAACTTCATTATTGAACAATTAAAACGTGTAAAGGTTCCTGTGTTCTTAGTAGTTAACAAGATTGATACCCTCAAAAAAGAAGAGCTTTTAGAAGCCATCGTTTCTTATCAAGATGCATATCCATTTGCAGGTGTCATTCCTATTTCTGCTAAAGATAAAGAGAACTTAACTGAAGTTCTTAAGGTATTAGAGGAAACATTACCTGAAGGTCCGCAATACTTCCCAGAAGATATGATTACGGATCAACCAGAACGTTTAATTATTTCCGATATCGTACGCGAAAAAATCTTATTGTCTACTCGTGATGAAATTCCTCATGCTATCGCTGTAGACGTAGATGAAATGAAAACTCGTGATGATGGCACAACCTATATTCGCGCTACTATCTACTGTGAACGAGATTCCCAAAAGGGCATCATCATCGGTAAAAAAGGGGCCTTGTTAAAACAACTAGGTGCTGAAGCGCGTGCAGATATTCAAAAACTATTGGCTACAAAGGTGTACTTAGACCTTTGGGTTAAGGTTAAAAAGGATTGGCGTAATAAATCTGGCATGTTATCTGAACTTGGTTATAGAAAATAATTTTTGCTATAATAAAAACTAACTTGTTTTCTCAATTGTATGAAAGGAATTAAGATGGATAGTGTAGATGGCCTGTTACCCATAGGGTTTGGTCTTGTATGTATATTTTTAATTAACTTTTTTGTGGTTGCAAAGTTCTCCTTTGCCCGTCTTCGTAAAGAGCATGTAGAGGATATGGATATCCTCTTGGAAAAGGATCGGGAGTTTTTATTAAGGCTCTATCAAAACCCTGAGTATTTCTTGAATACGACGCAGTTTTTGATTTTATTCTTTATCTTAGCCCTTGCAGGAACAGGTACCTATGTATTTGATAATATTGTAGATCAACTTGTATCGGTATTTAATGTGCATAGTACATGGATGCACTTCGTACTAGATATACTTTTATTGCTATTTATTAGCTTAATTGTTCTTATCTTTGGTGAAATCGTACCTAAAGCATTAGGATTATCCTTCCCAACAAAGTACGTAAATACATATTGCCGTATCGTAGTAGCGGCAGGTCGTTTGGTATATCCGTTTATTTGGATTGCTAGCAAAATCTCCACAGTTATTTTGGGCTTTTACAAAACAAAATATTTAACAGAGTTAGACCTTGTATACTCTGAGGAAGAAATTCGTATGATGATTTCTCGAAGCCATGAAGAAGGTCAACTAGATCAAGTGGAATCCGAGTTGATCGACAATGTATTTAACTTTGTGGACCGTAGGGCCAAAGAGGTTATGGTACCTCGTCAAGATGTGGACTGTATTTTCGTTGAAGACGGTTACGATGAAGCGATGAAATCTATTCGTTCTAAAGCACATACCCGTTATCCTCTATGTGTGGAGGATAAGGATCATATCATCGGTCTTGTTCATATTAAGGACCTCATGGAACGTCCTAATCAAGCGCGTAAGGATTTGCGTAATGTTAAACGAGATATTTTAACTGTGCCTGAAGTAATGAAATTATCTACATTACTACAATACATGAGAACTCGTCGTATTTATCAAGCTGTTGTTGTGGATGAGTATGGTGGTATGGTTGGTCTCGTAGGTCTTGAAGATATTATTGAAGAACTCGTTGGCGATATTCAAGACGAACATGAACCACACTTACCAGCTAAAATCGCTTATGCAGATGGATCCTTTGAATTTGATGGTAAGGTTCTCGTAGACGAAGTAGAAGAAATGATGGACGTTGAAATTGACGATTCTGACTCTGATACAATCGGGGGCTATGTATTTGGTCTCTTAGAACGGACGCCAATCGTTGGTGATACGGTCGATGCATTGGGATATACCTTTGAAGTAACACAAATGCAAGGGTATCGCGTTTCTCGTATTAAAGTAACACCTTTACCGGTAGAGGAAACAACGGAAGAAGAACATGAAGAAGCTTAATGGTGGTTTTAACACACCTGCCATCGTCATTAGTCGAAAAAAATATAAGCTATACTCCGTATTTACTTTTATCACACCTAGCTTAGGGCTCATTCGTGCATCTATACCGCATAAGCGTATGATGACCATGCGTAACAGTTCCTATTTACGTCCCTTTAGTGCCATGTATATCACAGTTGTACCTGATGGTGAATATGTAAATGTGACGCAAATTGATGGTTCCTATGTGGTAGAATCGTTAGACGTGAATTTAGATAATATTGCTTACGCTGCAGTAGCGAGTGAGCTGATTCAAGAACTATTTGCTATGTATGATGTAGATCGGAAGGTATTTGATACCGTTGTAAACTATTCCAAGCAAATTCGTCGTCGTAATGTACAACTGGGAACGATAATGCTTGGATGGCAATTGCTGTCCTTAGCGGGGGTTGTGCCTAGTGCTAATGCTTTTTTACATGAGGATGGTATTGAGCCATTCTGGTTGCAGGTGCGAGAAACCACGAATCTCAGTATTTCTCGTTCTGTGATAGCTGGATTACCACAAATTCTCGCTTATCAGTGGGGCGAAGATACGCCTATAGAACTTCCCAAAACCATATGGAAGGAACTTGAAAAGCTACTATTTGCATACTGCGAGCAAGAAATCGGTAAACCATTACAAAGCGTTAAGTTTTTAAATTCCATAATTTAATGATAGTAAAAGGCAGTTTGAGAAATCAAACTGCCTTTTGTTGATTCCAGCATCTATGTCTAAATGGGAAGAAATTGGTCAGGGCGCTCTGGTCGCTGAAGTTCAGATAGTCGGCTATTTCC
>NZ_CALJSP010000077.1:0-6040 GCF_937975875.1 Veillonella dispar
CTGCCTACCCTCCCTATCGCAGACAGCGACAAGGTAAGAGTCGGAGAATGGGTCACAACCCTGCAAAAGCACAGCCTAAAAAAGAAGCCGCTAAGGACGAAAAGGCAGATAAAAAAGACGATAAAGACAAGTCAAAAGATGAAGCAGTAAAAGATGACAGTGGCTCAAAAGATGATGCAACTGAACAGAAATCTAATTCATCCAAAAGTAAAAAGTCTAGTAAAAAAGATCGTTAATCTAATACGCTAAAGGAGCGGAACAAGTGTTCCGCTCCTTTCTTTTACGTAAAAAAAGTAGTAAGTTCAAAGAACTTACTACCTTTTTTATTTCTATATATGTATATAGCTATACCCCATAATCAATTTGATAGACGATAATAATTTACTGTATTATCTATAACTATATCACTATTGAGTAGCTTTATTTCAGAACTACATTGGTAGCCCCTGCACCACCTTCATCATAGCCTGCTGTTTCAAAGTGAGCTACATGCGGTAAGGTACGCAAATATTGATGCACACCTTCTCGTAATGCACCAGTTCCCTTACCGTGAATAATACGTACTTGGCTAACACCACCCAGCAAGGCTTGGTCAATAAATCTACCAACAGATACTGTCGCTTCATCTACGGTTTGACCGAGAATATTGATTTCAGTGCGAACCTCTTTTTGGCGTTGTACAGCAGAACCACCCATACGTTTTCGTGTCTTAGGCATGGATGCCTTTTGTTCACGAGCCAGCTTATTGCCTTCTTCACGTGTAGTAGATTGTAATTCGCTAACCTTAACTGTAGCTGTTAATCCATTAATATCTACATTCACTCGATTACCATTGATAGACAATACAGTACCTAATGAGCGCAATGACGTAACATATACAGCTTGGCCCACCTTAATAGCATCTGCTGTCAAGGACTTACGATCATCATCTACTGGAGCTTCTGGCACATGCACATTAGAGATGCCCTTACGAGCTGCATTGATGGCAGATTGACGCTTATCTTTATTTGTTTCAGAGAATTGCACTTTCAATTGCTTGATAATCGCTTCCCCTTCAACGCGTAAGCTACGTTTCATAGATTCTGCATCTGCTTGAGCTTTGGCTAAGATTTGTTTACGTTTTTCGTTAAACTGTTTCTTTTCCTTCTCTAATTGACCACGCATACGACGTGTTTCATCGAGCTCTTTCTTTAAGGCTCTTTCACGTTCAGATGCTTTACGAAGTTGTTCATTCAAATCTGAAAGAACCTCTTCCATTTCATGACTACCAAATTGAGATTTATACTCTGCTGCGCGCGTCACAATATCCTTTGGTAAGCCTAAGCGTGCAGCAATGCTCAATGCATGGCTACTACCGGCTACGCCGATATGGAGTCGATATGTAGGTTTTAATGTACGCTCATCAAACTCTACATGGCCATTTTCAATACCTTCCGTATGGTATGCATAATTTTTAAGCTCATTATAATGGGTACTTACCATCATGAGAGCGCCTTTTTTACGGAAGAACTCAAGGATAGATACTGCAAGCGCACTACCTTCTTCTGGATCAGTACCAGATCCAAGCTCATCCAACAATACCAAATCATTTGGACCACAATGTTTAATGATAGAAATAACTTGTGTCATATGAGCGGAGAACGTACTTAAGCTAGCTTCAATACTTTGCTCGTCCCCAATATCGGCAAAGATATTATGGAATATAGGCAACATAGAGCCGTGATCAGCAGGAATAAATAAACCACATTGGTTCATTAAACTCAATAATCCCAATGTTTTAAGTGATACTGTTTTACCACCAGTATTAGAACCAGTGATTAATAAAATACGATATGATGTGCCCAATTGAATGTTTGTAGGCACTACTACATTTGGTGGAATTAATGGATGACGAGCTCTCATGAGATTAACTGTTCTATCAGTACTCAAGATTGCTGGTACACCCTTATAGGAAATAGCAAGGCTCGCCTTACCATATACAAATTCGATGTGTGATACCTTTTCACAAGCATCCATCAAATCATTGCTATGTTGTTTTACAAGGGCTGATAATTCGCGGTAAATACGCAATACCTCTTGCTCTTCACCAATTAATGCCTCTTGTAATTCATTATTTAGATTCACCAAGCGCATCGGTTCAATATATAAGGTTTGACCCGTTGCAGAACGGTCGTGAATAAGACCATCAAAATATTGTCGATATTCCTGTTTTACAGGGATTACGTAGCGATTATTACGCTGCGTAATAATTGCTTCTTGGAAATACTTTTGATTATCCTTGTCGTGCAAGATAGCTTGAATATCATTTTTAATCTTTTCACGAGTTTTAATAATCGTATTTCTAAGGCTCGCCAATTTAGGAGATGCTGTATCAAGCAATTCCCCTTTTTCATCAAAGACTCGTTTAAAACGGTTTTCAATACGATCTGTATTCGGCATATCCTGTACCCATAGGGATAGCAATGGATACTCCATATATTTTGTTCTAAAAAACTTTGTCATCCGCTTATAAGCACCAATGGTCAAATATATATCCCACAATGCTTCACGAGTAAGAACAAAATCTTTACGGCTCTTTTTACAGGATTCTCGAATATCTCGCGTACCGCCTAACGGTTGTTCTACCTCAGTTTGCAAAGAACGCATGGCTTCTGCTGTTTCATCAAGGTTCTCTTGAATAGCTTTAGCATCCGTCATGGGTTCAATATGCATGGCTAATTCTTTAGCAATGGTAGAACTACAATGCTGTTTTAATTGTTCTTTTATATGGTGAAAGTCTAATACATCTTCGTTAAACAATGTACTACCTCTTTTATAAAATACCTCTAAAATAGTGGCCCCTTGTAATAGGTGTATCATCTTTACCTACACTCTTAGGCGGAGCCTCTTTTGTTCCATTTTGAATGGATACATAATCTGCTACGATAGTACGCAAACGATGTGGATCCATATGTCGACCATCGATGCGTAAAATATGTAGCCCTTTTCGATGTAACTCTGGTACGTAGGCACGCATATCCATTTCATGACTATTCATGATATGCATGCGGCAATAAGGATCTGTACGCAATGGGAACACTTCCCCTTTACGATCCTTCAATGCATAGTCCTCTGTTACACATGGCATAGGACAGTTTTCCTTTTTGCCAGTGCCCACAAAGCTTGCGATAGCACAGTATTCAGAAATCATCATTTCCGTGTAACCATGTACCATTATTTCTAATGGCAATTTAGTAGATTTTTGCAAGTTAACAAGTTGTGCCAATGTTAACTCTAAGGATGGCGCTATGCTGCTCATATTAAAGTCTTGCCATACTTGTAATGCAGAGCCATTAAATATATTAAGACCTGTATCAGCCTCAATAGCACCTGTATACCCTAAATCACGAAGCCATAATAACGCTTGTGGCACATGAATAGAAATACTATCTGGTTTAGCCTCAACTATAGCCCTAAGAGTATTCATATACGCTTCAACTTCATCGTCTTTCACGACCCGCGGCGTAGCAAATACGCAAAGCACATTATCATCCTTACAAAGGGTAGCTACCTTTTCATAAATACTAAGTTCATAAGGCTTGCGTTGTAAACGGTCACCGCCGAAGATAATCTTCTTAGCGCCCCCTTCAATAGTAGCTTTCACAGCCTCTAATTCATCAACGCGAGCACTTACCATAGGCTCAGTATATTCAATCTTATCCTTAGCAACCATAGATGTCATATCTTGAGGTTCTACAGCTAACTCTGCCCAAGCAGTTTCATGATCTGTAATCAACAGAGTTTCTAAAGCCTCCACTGCATCGCGACGCAATGCATTCAAAACACTAGCAGGCCACATGTATGGCCCTTCGGGAATGGACATAGAAGCTAGAGTAAACAATGTATTACCTAATCTACCTACTTGATCTGTAACCTTCTCTAAGGTAGTCGGTTTATTATTAGCATACACAGGTTCAAACTCGTTAGCTACCGTGACCGTACGACCATCATTCAATACAAAAGTTAATTCCGTAAAGGGTTGCTCTTGATCCGTATTAATAGATAGATAACCATGTACTTCTAATTTAGCACTAAAGTCTTGTAAGCCCCGTTGCTTTTGAGATTTTGGCGTAGATGCCAAGAATACTTGTCCTGCTGCAAAGCCTTCATCAGGTTTACCTACAAAATGTTTTTCATTTACTAAGGACCAATTCTGATCAATTTGGTAGTACGTAATACTACCAGAAGCTTGCATTACCTTTAAGAGTGAACCTTTTTCAATCGGTTCTGTTAGGTACAAATGAACTTGTCCCTTTTTGACTTCTGCTTTGCCGATTAATTTCCCTTGATTATTTGGGGCCACAACGGTCATCATGGATTTTCCTACATGGTCTGTTAAATAATCTGTAGAGAACCCACGATTAAATCCAGAAGCCAATGCATCGGCATCAGAAGAGTCTATATGAGCCGTATCTAAAATATGACGATAGGTCCCAATAACTTGACGCACATAGGAAACCTTTTTCATACGTCCTTCTACCTTAAAGGACGTAACACCGGCTGCAACGAGTTCATTCATATGCTCACTATAGTTAAGATCCTTTGGACTTAACAGATAGGCTTCATGTTTTGGCAACAAACTAGTACCTGAAGAATCCAACAATTCATAAGGCAAGCGGCAAGGTTGTGCGCAAGCACCACGGTTACCACTACGACCACCGATGAAGGAACTCATTAAGCATTGACCAGAATAGCATACACATAAGGCGCCGTGTACAAAGACTTCGATTTCAGCTGTACAGTTTTTACAAATATGTTCGATTTCAGCTAGGCTCAATTCACGAGCTAACACAACGCGGGTGAAACCGAGACTTTCATAAAAACGAACAGCATCTAATGTAGCAGCCGTCATCTGCGTACTGCCATGCAAGTGAAGTTTAGGAGCCACTCGTTGTGCCAATTTGGCAACTGCTAAATCTTGAACGATAATAGCATCCACACCAATACGCTCTAAATCTTTTAAGTATTCTTCAAGAGCAGATAATTCAGAATCGCCTATGAGAATATTTACAGTTACATATACGGACACATCTAGAATATGGGCCAATCGAATAGCCTCAGCTAGTTCTTCAATGCCAAAGTTTGCTGCATGAGCACGGGCATTAAAGCCTTTACCACCGAGGTAAATCGCATCTGCTCCAGATTCTAACGCAGCTATAAAGTTTTCCATCGTACCGGCAGGAGCCAATAATTCCATGGATAATCCTTTCTACCTAACTAAAGGTATAACTATAGTACTAAAAGGGTTTACCATACGGTAAACCCTTTCAATATACTGCTTACAATTAACGTAATTTGCAGTTAATTTCTGCTAATGCATCGATAATAGCTTGAATATTACCATCAATATCCTCATCATTCAACGTACCTTCCATAGAACGGAATTGTAAGTTGTATGCAAGACTGCGGTAACCAGCTTCGATATGTTCACCTTCGTAAACGTCGAAGATAGATGCACTTTCTAAATATTCGCCACCATGCTCTTTAATGATAGATAAAATTTCACCACTAGATACGGACACAGGTGCCACAATAGCAAGGTCACGGCTAGTGCCTGGGAATTTACTGAAGGATGTATAACGGAATGCTGGAATCGTTAAGGATAATACGGCTTCCAAATCGATTTCAAACATGTATACTTTGCCAGGTAAGTCAAAGTTTTTGCTCACTTGTGGATGTAATTCCCCATACTGAGCAATCATTTTACCATCAACAACGTATTGAGCACTTACACCTGGGTGGAAGTATGGCTCAGTGCCGCGATTAATTTCATAACTTGTAACACCTAATTCAGCTAACAACGCATCTACAATACCTTTTACATCATAGAAATCTGTAGTGCGTTCTGCTTGATTCCAACCAGCTTGGTTTGCCTTGCCCATCAAGATACCGCAAGCCATAGGGCGTTCATGAGGTACTTCTGTTAAAGGCAATGCTTTTGGTTCATATACATTGGCTGTTTCAAATAACCAAAGATCCTTATTTTGTTGCGCAATATTGC
>NZ_CALJSP010000078.1:0-3504 GCF_937975875.1 Veillonella dispar
TACTTTATGAATCAAAAGGCATAAGTATTTGTCACAAATGTTTGATTACTCTAGAAGTAATATATAGTTAAATTAAGCTTAATATTGACATCTCTCTCTTTGTATTGCTACAATATTGTGTATAATATATGCGATGAAGCAGAGTAGTAAACCTCTCTAGCGAGTGAGGATGGTGTAAGCTCACATTTGGTTGAAGGCGCTGTAGAGCATTGGCAGGAACGCAGGTATCTGTTAGTAAAGGCCAACATAGAAAAAAGAGGGCGCAAGCCAAATAGGGTGGAACCGCGGGTATACTCGTCCCTGTAACGTTTTTCGTTACAGGGACTTTTTTGTTTGTAACGAAATGGTTGATTTTATGTCGGTTGTGTAAAGTGGAGGCAGCAATGACATTTCAAGAGATTATTTTAAATCTACAAAAATTCTGGAGCGATCAAGGTTGTATCGTTCAAAATCCATATGACATTGAAAAGGGTGCAGGCACAATGAACCCTGCAACATTCTTGCATGCTATTGGTCCTGAACCTTGGGCTGTATGTTATGTAGAGCCTTCTCGTCGTCCAGCAGACGGTCGTTATGGTGATAACCCTAACCGTTTGTTCCAACATCATCAATTCCAAGTTATCGTGAAACCATCTCCAGATAATATCCAAGAATTATATTTACAATCCTTAGCAACTCTTGGTATTCATGCTGAAGATCACGATATCCGTTTCGTAGAGGATAACTGGGAATCTCCAACATTGGGTGCTTGGGGCCTTGGCTGGGAAGTATGGCTCGATGGTATGGAAGTAACTCAATTCACATATTTCCAACAAGTTGGTTCCATCGACTGTAAACCAGTTTCCGTAGAAATTACATACGGTTTAGAACGTTTGGCTATGTACATTCAAGGTGTAGAAAATGTTTATGACCTTAAATGGAATGAGAACGTTACATACGGTGACGTTTGGCATGCTAACGAAGTTGAACAATCCGTATATAACTTTGAATTAGCAGATACAGATATGCTTTTCAAATTGTTTGATATGTACGAAGCAGAAGCAAAACGCGTTTGTACAGCTGGCTATGTATTACCAGCTTACGATTATGTATTGAAATGTTCCCACACATTCAACTTGCTCGATTCTCGTGGTGCTATTTCCATCAGCGAACGTACTGCTTTCATTGGCCGCGTACGTGCATTAGCTCGTATTTGTGCACAACAATACCTCGCTAAACGCGAAGAATTAGGTTTCCCACTTTTGAAAGGAGATAAATAAGATGGCAAAGGATTTATTATTTGAAATCGGTGCAGAAGAAATTCCTGCCGGCTTTATGCCAAATATCTTAGGTCAATTGAAACAATTGGCTGAAACAAAATTAAATGATGCCCATCTTCCTTTTGAAAGCATCGCAACATACGGCACACCACGTCGTTTGGCTCTTATCGTGAAAGGTCTTGCTGACACATCTGCTGAAATCAGCGAACGTCATAAAGGTCCTTCTGCATCTATCGCATATGATGCTGACGGTAAGGCTACAAAAGCTGCTATCGGTTTCGCTCGTGGTAAAGGTCTTGATGTAGCTGATCTCGTTGTAGAAGACGGCTATATCTATGCTGAAACTAAAACAGCAGGCGTACCTGCAAAAGATATTGTAACTGACATGTTGCCACAATTGATTACAGGTCTTAACTTCCCTAAATCCATGCATTGGGGCAATTTAGATGCTAAGTTTGTGCGTCCTGTACGTTGGCTTGTAGCATTACTTGATGAAGAGGTAATTCCTGTAGAATTTGCTACTGTAAAATCTGGTAATGTAACACGCGGTCATCGCTTCTTAGGTGCTGATGAAATCACTATCAAAAATGCAGCATCCTATGTAGACACATTAAAAGAAAACTTTGTTATGGTTGATCAAAACGCACGTCGTGAATTGATCTCCAAACAATTACATGATATTGCAGCTTCTAAAAATGCATCCATCGTTTGGGATGATGATTTGTTAGAAGAAATTAACTATCTTGTTGAATGGCCTTCAGCATTGTGTGGTGGCTTTGAAGAGTCCTACTTGGCACTTCCAGATGCAGCTATCATTACACCTATGAAAGATCATCAACGCTACTTCCCATTAGTTGACCAAGAGGGCAAATTGTTACCAATGTTCTTAACAGTTCGTAACGGCTCCGATCATTCCATCGAAGTAGTTCAAGCTGGTAACGAACGTGTATTGCGCGCCCGTCTTGATGATGCTAAATTCTTCTTCAACGAAGATCGCAAGAAACCTCTTATCGACCGTCAAGATGGTTTGACTAAAATCGTATTCCAAGAAGGTCTTGGTAACTTAGCAGATAAAACTGAACGTTTGCTTAAATTGGGCCGTGTATTCGGTGAAGAATGTGGCTTGCACGAAGATGCAGCTGTTGTATTAGAACGTGCTACAGAGCTTGCTAAAACTGACCTTACAACAGGTATGGTTACAGAGTTCACTGAATTACAAGGTGTAATGGGTAAAGAATACGCTTTACTTGATGGTGAGTCCGAAGAGGTAGCAGAAGCTATTTTTGAACAATATTTGCCACGTTTCGCAGGCGATGTATTGCCTCAAACTGAAGCAGGTAAAGTATTGTCCATCATCGATAAAGTAGATAATATCGTTGCTACTTTCAGCCGTGGTTTAATCCCTACAGGCTCTCAAGATCCATATGCATTGCGTCGTCAAACAATTGGTATCTTGAACATCTTACTTGGTAGTGAGTGGAATATCAGCTTGCGTCCAATCTTCAAAGCATCTATGGAATTGCTTAATGTACCAACTGAAAAACAAGACGAATTGCTTAGCCAAGTAGAAGAGTTCTTCACACTTCGTTTGAAAAATATCTTCCTTGATCGCGAAGTTCCTCATCATGTAATCGACTTGTTGTTGTCCAACAACGAATTGTCCGTTGCTGATGCTGAAGGCCTTGTAAATGCATTGTTAGCAAACCGCATCGATGAAAATGTTGAGCTTGTTCAAGCGTATACTCGTATGTACAATCTTGTAAAAGATGTGGAATATACAGGGGTTAATACCGACTTGTTGAAAGAAGATGCTGAAAAAGCATTGTTCGAAGCTGCTTCTAAAGCATCCGAAGCAAGTCTTGCTGCATGGGAAGCTAATGATTATGCTGCAGTTGTAGCTGTTCCAGCTACTTTGGTTCCAGCAATCAACAAATTCTTTGAAGATGTAATGGTTATGGATAAAGACGAAGCTATTAAAGCTAACCGTTTACAACTCGTTCGCTTAGCTTACAGTGTAATGGCTATTATCGGCGATATTAGTGCATTAAAATAATATATTTTGTATTAGATACATTAAACTTTTACAGAAATATATGAAAGAAGAGGTACCATTTGGTACCTCTTTTTGCTTTTACGAAGAATATACATATTTTATGCAGGATTTTTTGATATCATGGCGAATATCTTATAATATACAAAGTTGTATGATGAAGAGAAAATGATTTGGGCTCGTACCAGCGATGAG
>NZ_CALJSP010000079.1:0-2244 GCF_937975875.1 Veillonella dispar
CCAAGTCCAGATAATGGCCTTTGTTGCGCAGGTCCGTGCTATAGAAGCCGATAGATTTGGCTTTCAGCTTGCCACTGCCGCGGTTGAAGCTGTTCTTGCCGTCATCGTAGGAGAAGGCTACGCCCTGATAACGTTTCAGCTTATCAGTATTTTTTACAACATCGTCATAGCCAAGCTGGTACATGGTGTGACGGTTGCTGAAGCCATCGCCGCTGTATTTGCCGCCTTTGACGCGCACCCAAACGCCTTCCTCATTATTGGTTTCGTTGCGCAGGTCGCCCATGCGCCGCATAAGCTTGTCGTCCTCCACCCAGTTGGCAAAAGCCAGTCTTTGGGTTGCATCTACTGCATCTACACTGGTGGTTGGTTTAGAAGGGATGAATTCTACTTTTTTCAAGTACCAATCCTTAGTGTAACCGTCGGTAGCGCTGTCTTGTTTATCTAAAGTGTACTTATTCCAATACAAGGATCCTTCCTTATCGTTGGCAAAGAAGTTGCCCTGCTCGTCCTTTACACTTACAAGAACCGTACCGGCAGCGCCGTCATTATTGCTATCTGCATTAACGTTGTTGAGCGTAATGTAATGGTTGCCGGTGTGGGTGCCTGCGATGTACAGGCGGTCACTGTTGTTGGTATTCGTGCTTGCGTCGATGTCCATATTGATCTTGCCCTTATCACCGTCAAGCTTGTTTACTTTCAGACTGCTGAATTTACCGCTGTCTTTGCCCATATCCAGCAGAGCATTATTGCTCAATTCTAAATCAGTAAGAGTGCTGTCACCTGTAAGATGCCAATAGGAGCTTGCGTTATTTAAAACAGCATTAATAACAGCATCATCCTGACGCATAGTTTTGCCTGTGAGCTTAACTGTGCCTTGCTTGCTGCTGTTTACTTCTATTTTAGCGTTACCATTAGCAAATAATGCTGTTTCGGCAGCAATCTCTGCACTGCCAGATAAATTTGTTACTGCTTGATCTTCTGTATGAACACCCTGCTTTAAAGTATTAGCAGTAAGATTTTTAATAACGGCATTTTCATCCACCGTTACGATAGAATCATCCTTATTAAAAATACCATAACTGTTTTCGCCCTCAACGTTGGTAATACTTAATTTTTTTATGTAATTATTGCTCTGCTTTGAACCGCCTTTATCAGCATAGAAACCATAAGCATCTTTATTGCTGGAAATATTACTGATTCTTACAGTTTCAGTGCTGTTATCACCTGTATGATTGAATAGGGTTTGGCCTTGATTCCAAATGCCAAAAGCATCTGCTTCCTGCCCTTTAACGGTATCAATAGTTAAATTATCAACTGCTACATATGTTCCATAATTATCCATATATAAGCCACGGGCCGCTGTACCTTTAACATTACTGCCATCTATTTGTTTTATGCTAATATCTTTAGCTTCAATACCCCCGCCTTGATTATGAATGCCGGAGACATCATAGTTAGTGCTTTCACCTGACTCCAGCTGTTTAATATCACTTATTATTATTGAATCACTTCGAACGCCAGCACCACGAGTGTATATACCTGAAATATTTTCTTCACCTTGAAGATTTTCAATTTTTAACTCATTAGCATTAACCCAGGAATTTCCATACAGCTCTAATCCGAAAACCTGACCCATTCCGTATTTATCGCTAACATTTTCTATAGATAAGCTAGGAGTATTTAATGTGGACCAATTTTCTAAACGTATAGCAGCATTTGAGCCAGCAGTTTGACTCGTAATAGAATTATCCTTTATATTAAGTCCGCCATTTAAATTTAACGTCATATTAGCATTTGAATCAACAGCAAACTGAGTTCCGCTTATATTTACCACTCCATCAACAGAAACTTCATTATTGCTAGAGGAACCTTGGTGTATACCATACTCTGCATTAAGAATATTCAACTCTTTGGCTTTTATAGTAATCTTTTGACCAGAATTAGAAAAGACGATACCGTTATTGGTATTATCTAATGTCAGCGTAGAATTGCCTGCATCTATGGTTATTGCATTGCTTGAAGTTTTTACACCATTTGTACCAGTTACCTTAGTATCCTCGCTAAAAGTTTTATCGGACGCTAGTGGACTGGTTATATCTGCAGCTAGACCTGTACAGGGAACAGCAAGTAATGCAGATAAAATTACGCTGGTCAGGAATTTTCGACTAGCCTTCGTCCCACCCCAGAACTTGGTAACTGCCGTCGGGCAGGAACTCATAGTCATTCTTACCTGCATCATGAATC
>NZ_CALJSP010000080.1:0-5871 GCF_937975875.1 Veillonella dispar
ATTTTCTAGCTTTATTAATAAAGGCATCGATTTTACCGACTAGTTCATCTACATTAAAATCACCACGTTCGGCAATCATCTTAATAGTTGCCACCTTAGCCATTACTTTCACCATTGGGGTTTTCAATTTCTCAAATTTAGGATTCAAAGAAATCAAATAATCTACCACTTCAGGGCTTTGCTTAATCAAGTTAGATAGAGTTGTCTTTGCATCGATATGGAAACGACCGTCAGCATCGGTAGCGAGTGGCTCTTCATCTACCTCTTCTGCAGCCTCTTGGGCTAAGGATTTATTATTATCATTACCCTTACCAGTACTATTTTCTGCATTTCCTACAAACTCTGTCTTATCCCAAGTTAATAGTGTGCGAGAACCTTCCAATTCACGGATATGAGTGCAATCTTGCATCATTTCTAGAACGCCACGGAATTTACCATTTTCATCACGTACTGCAGTGTAGATAACATAGATAAATAATCCCGGTTTATTAATCCAGAATTCAGCTTGGCTTTGCTCACCTGAGCGGAACTTCTCAACGATTTCTTCTACAACGTGAACGGATTTCGCAGGGTGACAATTCTTCACCTCACGACCGATAACATTGGCACTGCGAGGGAATATACGATGTGGCGTATCGCTGTAGAACTTAACAAGTTCGTTTTCATCTACATAGGACAAATCTACAGGAAGATGACGGAACAATAGATTGATTTGTTCTAATGTCAATTTTCCAGTAGCTACATCAAGAACAGCATCCTTGCCAACTTGTGCCCCACCTACAGGACCAACGTATTTGGATAATAACCCTGCTAAATCATTTAGGAACTCATTAGATACTGCACCATTTTGACCAGTGTTATTTCCATTTAATTGAGCTGCTGAATCGTTGATGCCTGCCACGACATACAAACCTGGCGGATTGATGATAGCATAACCAATTTCATGATCGTTTTTGCTCATGCGCACAAATTCTTCATCACTTAGTAATTTAAAGGATGTTGGCAATAAAACCTCTAACTCTTTGGAATTCAAATCGCGCAATTTCGCCAATGTTTCTGGCACAGACGCTAAAAATTCTTCGTATTTATCTTCACGAAGCAATGCATAGGACGCAGAGATGGCATCACGCACGCCATCGTCAAAGGTCCACATAATACGCGTAGGACGATCAAATCCATGATCCTCTAGCATTGGATATAATTGATTTTGCTTGCGGGATAGATGAATACGCCATTGCGCTAAGGAATCAAATACACCGAGCCACGGATTTTTAATAAACTTATCTTGTTTCAACAATTCATCAGCTTCAAGCGCCACTTTTTCAACGGCATTAATCTCTTCCAAATAGGCCCATAATGGATGATTTTCAGGGTACTCATTTTCAGCGCGTACTAATACGCCATCAAATAAGTTCAATAAATCATCCATCTTATCTAGGATTTCTTCATCCTTATATACACCTTTCAAACTTTGCTCTGCATAGGCAAACTCATCAGGCGTGCAAGTACCTAATTTTTCTTTCAAAATACGGTTACCCTCTTCTAAGGATAATTTGCCGTCTAAATAATCCTCTTTAATAGATACAATAATTCTGTACCGTTCGTTATTAATGTCTAGCTTTTGCTTTAATGGATTCATATGCTTATACCTCCACGGGTCAAAGACTATTAGTATATACAATATATTATTACTATATTAAATATACTTTTATTATATCCATTTTGAAAGTAATTTTCAGTTGCCACAGATACATATTTAGATATATTTGAAAGATTCTAAAAAAGCGCCCATACTAAGTATGAGCGCCTTTGATTAGTTTCTAAAATCAATATATTCAGTTTTAGAAGATGCTACAGGATTACCATTGGAGTCTGTAGCCGGGTTGAAACGCCATGTGGAGATTTTCTCAACAAGAGCCTCATCAAGAGCAGTAACCCCACTAGATTTTACAACCTCTACGTCCCCTACAGAGCCATCTTCATTGATGGTAAAACGCACATCTGCACTTTGAATTGAATCGCCATAACCAGCAATATTAATTTGATCTACAGATGGTGTAGATATCGCTACAGGCAATTGAAATGGAGCCGCCAACACAGTGGCTGCCATACTCGTTGCAAACAATGCGCTTAATACAGTACAACGCAACACTTTATTCATCACATTCTCCTTATTTAGCTGTTACAGCATGTTTAGGTAGAGTAATTGTCATCCCAATAATAGATTCATGAGCCTTTTGGTCTACGCCGATAGCAGGTGTAAATTTCCATTGTAGAATGGCTTTCTTCACTGCTTCATCAATTGGAGCATAGCCAGAGGAACGTTCTACGAATACGTTTTTAACGTTACCTTTTTTATCAATTAAGAAGCGTACGCGCATATTAGGCGCTACCGTAGCTGTTTGAGGAACCTCAGGCAACTCAGGTTTTACAATTTCCACTTCGCGCGGAGATTCTAAGAACTTAGCCGCATCAGCTGTATAGTTACCTAATACGCCAAAGGATGCAACAAGTAAAGCCGCCGCAGTGAATCGGAATAATTTATTCATAATATGCCTCCTTATTTATTGTAAGTCTATGAATAATATCATACTAAATAAAGATGAATATTTAAAGAACATTTTCTTATTGATAAATTTTCTCATTTATGTTATATTGAGTTCAAGATAACTGTTCGGACTTACATATCAGGTAGATATGACAAAATAATACAAAGGAGGTTCATCATGAGACGTAGAAAGCGTATTCAAATGAAGGTCATGATGGTACTTGGTATCGTTGCCCTCGTTGGACCGAACCATTTACAAGCTCTCATCCACTAAATGATCGTGACCTTAGCAGAAGACCGTATAACTGCCAATAGCCGCTACGTTAGTAGCGGCTATTTTTCCGCTTAAATGAAGGTAGTTATCAAGATAATTAAAGATTTTAAATTCACTAACTATAAAAAGGAGGTTTATTATGAAATTCAATCGAATCTTACTAATCGTCGTATCATTAGCACTTATGTTATTCGCATTAGCAGGCTGTGGAAAAGATGCAGCCCAAGACAGCCAGAAAAAATTAAATGTTGTGGCTACTACTACAATGTTAACGGATTTAGTAAAAGAAATTGGCGGTGACCATGTATCCGTCCAAGGACTCATGGGCCCTGGCGTAGACCCTCACCTCTATCAAGCGAGCGCCGGCGATGTAACAACTATGTCTAAGGCAGATGTTGTGGTGTACAACGGCATTCACTTAGAAGGTAAAATGGGTTCCATTTTTGACAATTTAACAAAACAAAATAAAGCTACTATCCGCGTATCCGACGCCATTGATCCAGCTACTCTACTCGACTTTGACGAAGAAGATGGCGTGAAAACTAAAGATCCTCATATTTGGTTCGATGTAGCTAACTGGAAACTTGCTGCCAAAGCGGTTTACGAAGGTCTTGCGAAAGCAGATCCAGCTCACAAAGAGGATTTCAAGAAACGCTATGATGCGTACCTCACTAAATTAGATGAAACAGATGCTTACATCAAAACTCAAGCAGAATCAATTCCTAAAGAATCTCGCGTTCTCGTAACAGCACACGATGCCTTCCAATACTTTGCTCGCGCGTATGGCTTTGAAGTAAAAGGTTTGCAAGGTGTAAGTACTGCTACAGAAGCAGGCACACAAGATGTGAATGAACTTGTTCAATTCATCGTAGATCATAAAATTAAAGCCATCTTCGTAGAATCTTCTGTACCACACAAAACAATTGAAGCCGTTCAAGAAGCAGCTAAGGCTAAAGGCTGGAACGTTGCTATCGGTGGCGAATTATACTCCGACTCCCTCGGTTCTGAAGGCACTGAAGGCGGCACATATATCGGCATGGTAAAAACCAATATCGATACTATCGTTAAAGCACTTAAATAACAAATAACGTTTCAAAACAAGGACGACATACAGTGTACGCCCTATGTAAGTACAAGTACTACTAATAATACAGCGATAGTAGCACTTATTGATAAAAGGAGGTCTCCATGGAATGGGCCGTTGAAGTTGAAGATATGACCGTAGCTTATACGACAAAACCCGTATTATGGGACGTAGATATGAAGGTACCCATCGGTTCCTTAGCGGCTATCGTCGGCCCTAATGGAGCCGGTAAATCTACATTATTAAAGGCCATGTTAGGCCTATTAACAGTTATCTCAGGTAGTGTTAAGTTTTATATCGACCACCACCTTGCAATGGACAAAAAGGATTACAAGAAAATCGCCTATGTACCTCAAAGCGGTAGCGTAGACTGGGACTTTCCTACTACCGTATTAGACGTTGTACTTATGGGCCGCTATGGTCATCTAGGTTGGTTCAAACGACCAAGTAAAAAGGATAAGGAGCTGGCCCTCTCCATGATTGAAAAAATGGGCATGAGCGACTATGTAAATAGGCAAATTCGTCAACTTTCAGGGGGCCAACAACAGCGTGTATTCCTCGCGAGAGCCCTCGTACAAGAGGCAGATATTTATCTCATGGACGAGCCTTTCAAGGGCGTCGATAAAACGACGGAGCACGCCATTATCTCCCTTTTACAAGAAATGAAAGCACGCGGCAAAACGGTGATCGTCGTACACCACGATTTAAATACGGTACCTCAATATTTCGACTGGGTAACGATGGTCAATAAGCAAACCGTTGCCTATGGTCCCGTAGTAGAGACCTTTACCGATGAGACCATCGAACGTACCTACGGCAAGGGGAGGATTGTATGACCATACTCCAATCCTATACGACACAGATGGTATTGCTCGGCACGGCTCTCTTGGGCCTTGCCAGTGGTATTGCAGGCACCTTCGCTGTACTGCGCAAGGAAAGCCTCATCGGTGACGGCCTCTCCCATGCAGCGCTGCCTGGTGTAGTCATCGCTTTTTTGCTTACAGGCATCAAAGATATTGAGGTTCTCATCTTGGGCGCCGCCCTGTCCTCTATCACTGCAGCGTGGCTCATTACCATCACCGTAGAAAATAGTAAAATCAAATTTGATGGGGCTTTAGCTACTATACTATCTGCTTTCTTTGGTCTTGGTATGGTTCTGCTCACCTATCTTCAAAGTCTGAACAATGCAGGTCAGGCGGGGCTTTCAAAATTTATATTTGGACAGGCCGCCACCATATTAGCTCGCGATGTGTACATTACATCGGCGGCAGCGCTCATCATTATCGTTTTAACAGCCTTATTTTGGAAAGAGCTAAAGCTCATTTCCTTTGACGTAGAATACGCTAAAACATTGCAAATACCCGTCACCTTTACACTCATTTTATATCGATCTCTATTGATCATGACCATCATCATCGGCATTCAATCAGTAGGTGCTATCTTAATCAGTTCCCTACTCATTGCACCGGCCGTAGGGGCCCGTCAGTGGACGAACAAGCTAGGTACCATGTGTATACTAGCAGGATGTTTCGGTATGGTATCTGCTATTGGTGGTACCATTTGGAGTACAACAGTACAAAAACTGCCTACAGGTCCTGCGATCATCGTCATTCTGTCGGTTATTGTACTGTTGAGCCTCATATTTGCACCTAATAGAGGCATCTTGTGGCAATATCGTAGAAACAAACAATCAAAACAAGCTTTACTATCTGAAACCGCAAAGATAAGTCCTGCCGATTTGCAACAAAAGATATATAGAGCAGAGGGTGGACAGCCTCACATAGGAGGTGCCCCATGACAGTACATACAGAGATTTTACTCATCGCCATTGCGGTATCCATCGCGTGTGCTATCCCGGGTGTATTCCTCGTGCTGCGCCGTATGTCCATGATGGCCGACGCCATTACGCACACCGTATTCCTCGGCATCGTGCTCGCTTTCTTTGTAACAGAAGACTTAAACTCT
>NZ_CALJSP010000081.1:0-4604 GCF_937975875.1 Veillonella dispar
AGAAGTTCGGCAAATGGTTTTCTCAGTTGAAATGGATTAATTTTGGTGGAGGTCATGTTGGAGGCGGCCATTATGAATGTATCCAAGAAAAAATCGTTGTCTCGATTTAAGGATGTGCGGCTCGAATCAATTGAGGATGGGGATTGCGTGCAGATATTGCATGTCGGGCCTTATGATGATGAACCGGAATCGTTTATGAAAGTAGATGAATTCTGCGCTGCTCATAATTTACAACGTGCTAACGACGAGTGGCATCGGGAAATCTACTTGTCTGATGCGCGAAAGGTGGAGCCCGCTAAATTGAAAACTGTACTGCGTGTGCAAGTTAAATCAATGCAGTTTTAAAAATTTAATAGTGGATAAATTCTTGAGCCTTCTGTGTTACAATGATAGTAATATAGAAGGCTTCTTTTAATTTAACATATACTAATTTTAAGATTTGATATACATATATTGAATTACTATGGGCGTAATGGTAGAAAGGCTTTCAGATGAATAATATAATTATTTATAATACTGAAGATGGAAAAGCTAAAATAAATCTTATACTTGATGATGGTTCTGTTTGGTTAAGTCAAAGTGAAATAGCAGAATTATTTCAAACGACAAAACAAAATATTAGCAAGCATATTAAATCTATATTTCAAGATTTGGAATTGTCTGAAGAAGAAACTGTCAACTATAAGTTGACAGTTCAAAATGAAGGTACTCGGACAGTTGAAAGAAAGTTAGCTTATTATAATCTAGATATGATTTTAGCCATAGGATATCGTGTTCGATCGCCGCGAGGAATTCAATTCAGAAAATATGCATCAACCGTATTAAAGGATTATTTGATAAAGGGGTTTGCTATTGATGATGAGCGACTGAAAGAATTAGGTGGTGGCAGCTATTTTAAAGAGTTATTAGATCGAATTCGAGATATTCGCTCTAGTGAAAAGGTTTTTTATCGTCAAGTGCTGGACTTATTTTCTACTGCTGTTGATTATAATCCGATATCCGTAGAAGCAAAATCATTTTTTGCTACAGTACAAAATAAGATGCATTTTGCTGTTCATCATAATACGGCTAGTGAAGTTATTTATAAACGTGTAGATAGCAAAAAAGAGTTTATGGGATTGACTACTTTCAAAGGAGAATTACCTACATTGAAAGAGGCTCAAATTGCTAAAAATTATCTTACAGAAAAAGAATTACAAGGGCTCAATCAATTAGTTTCAGGATACTTGGATTTTGCGGAAAGACAGGCCCAGCGTGAAGTCCCTATGACAATGGCTGATTGGATAAAGCATATAGATGCGATTTTGTCAGCTACAGGCGAAGCTGTATTACAAGATAAGGGACATATATCTCATCAACAAATGCAAGCGAAGGTCCTTTCTGAATATCAAAAATACCAGAATCAAACTATTAGTCCTGTTGAACGAGATTATTTACGGGAAATAAGAGTTCTTGATACATATGTAAAAAAAGGTGGTAAATAGTTTTACTTGTGAACGAGGTATCTTATGGATCTGAATGGTTTTTTCTTATTATTCCCGAGCATTTTTATATTGCACGAACTTGAAGAGATTCTTCTATTTCCACGATTCATGCGAAGGAATCCTAAACTGCAACAACAATTTTTAGCAGCCACTTTTACACCCTTCAGATTTAATGCCATCGTCTGTCAGGAATTCATACTCTTGTTGATTGTGCTGGGCTTGAGTATGTATTTTGAAAGCTTCGACATTTACATCACTGTCATCATAGCGTATATATACCATGTGATTGGGCATGTAATTCAAAGTATTTTTCTGCAACAGTATATACCGGGCGTTTTTAGCGGTATTGTCACGGCTGGATATTGCACATATCAGATATATGATGTGGTATCGGCGAACTGTATGCTATTAGGCTATTCGTTCGTAACACTGTTGATTATTTTCGTTAATATCGCTGTGAGCTTTAAAATGCTTCAACGGATACAAAAGAATGTCTGAGTAGACTGTGGAAGTAAAGCTTTCACAAATATATTGTTCCGTAAAACGGCTTCCCCATGAGAGGCCGTTTTTGTATATGATGAATTGTAAAATATATTGCGACAAATAAAAAGACTCATATTGGAGATCTCGTGTAAAATGTAAATAACCACAAATACATGACACGGAGGTCTCTAATATGAGTTATATACATCTTACCATAGAAAAACGAAGTCAAATAAAAGTTTTACGAAAAGAAGGATACTCTGTTCGTAGAATCGCTAGCTTAATCGGCGTTCACCATTCTACTGTAGCAAGGGATTTAAATCGCGTTGAAGGTGAATATTCTGTGATTAAAGCACAACAGCTAGCAATTAGTAAGTCTGCTAATAAAGGTAGACCAACAAAGTTAACACCTCAATTAGCGGCTTTAATTGAATCCAGGTTACAACAAACTTGGTCTCCAGAAGAAATAGTTGGTTCTGAATTAGTTGGTGTTCTAAGCTTTAAAACAATATATTCTTGGATCCATCGTGGTTTTCTTGCTGTAACAGAGAAAGTACTTCGCCGGAAAGGCAAAAAGCCTGGTACTCAAGAAAAGCGTGGACGGTTCAATGTGAAAAAGACCATTAAGGACCGACCTCAAGAAGTTGAAAACCGTGAGACTTTTGGTCATTGGGAACTAGATACAATGGTGTCTTCCAGAGGTCAAAGTAAAGGGTGTTTAGCTACATTTGTTGAACGTAAAACTCGATTCTATATAGCAATAAAGATGGATGACCGATCTAAGGATTCTATGTTTTTAGCTATTAGTTCCCTATACAACACATTAACAAGTAAATTACTTAAAACCTTTACCGTGGACCGTGGTAAAGAATTTGCGTGCTTTGAACAGGTTGAAACCGAGTTTGGGATACCAATGTATTTTGCTGATGCTTATGCAGCATGGCAACGTGGCTCTAATGAAAATAGTAATGGTTTACTTCGAGAGTTTTTTCCTAAGAAAACCGATTTAGCTAAAGTAACACTAGATAAACTAACAGAAGCACTAGTGCTGATTAATAATCGACCTAGAAAATGCCTTGGATTTAAAACACCATTTGACATGTTTAAACATGAGATTAAAAAATTGATTTAATTTTGTCGCATTACTTATTGCAATTCATCTGCTAATATATCTTTCGTTTCTTGAATAGCAGCTTCTGTTTCTGCATTATAACGAGGTTGTTTAGGTTGAAATGGGAATCCGCCTTCCATTAGTGATGTGTGGAGAAAAATATTAATCGCATCAGTTACGGAAATGCCAAAGCTAGCATATAGTGCTTCTAATTGTGCTTTTACAGCTGGCTCGATACGTAAACTGATAGAGGCCGTTTTAGCCATAGTATCACCTCCTATTACTTATATTGTAATGCAAATGCTATATAATTGCGATCTTATAACTGCGAATTGCATGCATGATGCTTATCTTTTCCTGGACGAAAAATACTTATGAATATAAGAATATTAGCTTTTTAGGTGATATAATTAATTTACTATATGTTGTTTATGGGCTTTGCATCTATTGGTTCTATATAAGTTTTTATATTGATATCAAGAAACAACGTAAAACTTTTAGCAAGCGATATATAAAAAATGGCTCCTTATAAGGGAGCCATTTTCTATATATTCTTATGCAATTTCCGCTTTCAAATCAATAATATTTTTAGCAGCTACACAGCCAGGGCAGTCGCAGAATTCTGCGCCTTCTGCTTTAATGTCTTTAGCATGTTGTAATAGGTTAGCTGCGCCTTCTTCGCCAAGGATTTGTGTAGCAAGTTCAGAGCCTGCAAAGCCGATTGTTTCGTCGATAAGTGCAATGTTTTGTTCTGCTATGGATACGAGTTGTTTTGTAAGTTCTTCTTGTTTAGGTGTACCTTCTGCATTAATCCAAGATTGAGCGAATTCCTTTACTGTTTCATTGCTTGTAGGTGCATCTAATAAAGCTTGTACGAGTTGTGTTAATTGTGTATGTGTCATGATTATTTCCTCCTTATAATTACTAACTATAGTTTTGGAATAGTGCATTTAGTATCATATGAGCACCTGTTCCTTTTGTTGAGTTCATTATAGCACCTACAATAATTTTGAATAGTAGAATGATTTGCGATAGATACTATCAAATAGGATAGATTTGTGATATTTATTGGTAAAAATTTTTTGGAAATAAAAAGGGGAATGCAAAAGCATTCCTCTTTAACTTCGTTAGAATAAATCTGATTGGCTGCCCGTGCGAGTTAAAGATAATACTAATATGTCATCTTTAATTGCATAAATTAGAAGCCAATCTGGCTCGATGTGTAATTCTCTAAAGCCTTCGTAGTTTCCTGTTAATGGATGATCTTTGTGACTAGGATCTAATAGCGTTTGATTCTGTAATTTAGTGATGATTGAATAGAGTTTATTGAGATCTTTACCGCGTTTCTTGGAGCGCTTTAGGTCCTTTTTGAACTTACTGCTAAGCACTAATCTCAACATAACTGATTACTCCAATCCTAAATCCTCAATCATTTCTTTTACATTAGCATATGATTTTGCTTTTACTTTTCCTGCTAATATATCTTTCGTTTCTTGAATAGCAGCTTCTGTTTCTGCATTATAACG
>NZ_CALJSP010000082.1:0-13166 GCF_937975875.1 Veillonella dispar
ATACCACCGCCGATGATCATTACATCAACTTTAGGCAATAAGTTAGAAATAACGGAGATTTTATCTGTAACTTTCGCGCCACCAATAATAGCTGCCATAGGTGTTTTGGGATGTACTATAGCTGCACTTAATGCGTCAATTTCTTTTTTGAGCAAGAAACCTGCTGCCATAGGGATATAATCAGCAATACCGACTACAGATGCCGCATTACGGTGAGATACACCAAACGCATCATTGATAGCAACATCTGCAAGAGATGCCAATTGCTTAGCAAACTCAGGGTCATTTTTAGTTTCTTCATTGTGGTAACGCAAGTTTTCAAGCATCAATACATCGCCAGGTTGTAATGCTTTTACAGCTTCTTCAACCTTAGGGCCAATGCAGTCATCCACGAATGCTACTGGTTTATTGATAAGTTCAGATAAATGCTTTGCACATGGTGCTAAAGACATTTCCGGTTTGCGTTCCCCTTTTGGACGACCAAAGTGAGAAGCAAGAATAACCTTTGCCCCTTTTTCAATTAAATAATTGATAGTAGGCAATGCACTACGAATACGAGTGTCATCAGTGATGACACCGTCTTTCATAGGAACATTAAAATCAACACGAACAAATACTGTTTTGTTGTCTACTTGTAAACCATCGATTGTTAGTTTCATCAAAGCCTCCCAGATTATAAGCCTTTGCTTGCTACGAATGCTGCCATGTCGATAAGACGTTCGGAGTAGCCCCATTCGTTATCATACCAAGAAACAACTTTTACCATGTTGCCATCCATAACCATTGTTAAATCAGCATCAACAATGGAGCTGCGAGGATCAGAGCTGAAATCACAGGATACCAATGGTACATCGGATACACCAAGAATACCTTTTAATTCGCCAGCTGCTGCTTTGCGGAATGCTTCGTTGATTTCTTCTTTAGTAGCTGGTTTTTCAAGTTCGCAAACAAGATCTGTAGCAGATACATCTGGAGTAGGAACGCGCAATGCGAAACCGTCTAATTTACCTTTTAATTGAGGCAATACTTTTGCAACCGCTTTTGCTGCACCAGTTGTTGTAGGAATGATAGACATTGCTGCTGCACGAGCACGACGAGGGTCTTTATGACGTGCATCAAGAATTTTTTGGTCATTTGTATAGGAATGAATTGTAGTCATCATACCACGTTTGATACCGAATTCATCGCATAAAACTTTAGCAAATGGAGCCAAGCAGTTTGTTGTACAAGATGCATTAGAGATAATGTGATGTTTTGCAGGATCATACATATCTTGGTTAACGCCCATAACCATAGTTAAGTCTTCGTTTTTACCAGGTGCAGAAATCAATACTTTTTTTACAGTAGGTTGATTCAAATGAACTTTTGCTTCCTCTGCATCACGATATTTACCAGTACATTCCATAACGATTTCAACGCCTTCTTCAGACCAAGGCAATTTAGAAGCATCGCGGTCATGGAATACGCGGATTTTTTTACCGTCAACATAGATATTGTCATCATCAAATGTTACTTCATTAGGGATTGTGCCATGAACAGAGTCATATTTTAACAATAATGCAGTACCTTCATTATCGCCAGTAGCATTGATTGCTACAACCTCTACGTCAGGATTATTAATCGCTGCACGTACTACACATTTACCAATACGACCAAAACCGTTAATACCAACTTTTACTGCCATTGTTAGATCCTCCTAATAACAAAAATATTCTAACAAAATATTTAACTACTAACTTCATTTATAATGCTGAAATTTGTAACAATTGACGCATACCTTCTGCAGCTTGCTCATCGATGATTAGTATACCTTTTTGACAAGCTCTCATAACACCTATAATGGCACTCGATTTATCTTGTCCTCCAGCCACAGCAATCACATTGGGAATTTTTGCAACATCAGGAAGTGATAAACCAATATTATTAGTGGAATAAATCAACTTACCATCTATATCGCAATATTGACCAAGAGCTTCGCCAACAGCATGATTATCTACTAACTGCTTACGCACATCATCAGCTATATGGCGTTGATCCGCCATTCTCATAGCTGTACCAATACCAAACAAGAGTACGTCAGTCCTACTAATAAGATCACCAATTTCCTTGATTTGAGGTTCGCAAGTCATGAGCATATGCAATGAGTCTTGTGAAAGTCCATCAGGTAAATGGAGCATTTTATAGGTACCGCGAAGCCGTTCAGCAAGTACCGAAGCAATTACGTTAGCTTGATATTCTACAACCTCACCAACGCCACCACGGGCCGGTACAACAATAGGATTAAATGGTAATACAGGCATCTCCTCAGCTACTGCAGCCATTGTACTGCCACCACTGATGGCAACTACAGAGTCCGGTTCTAATAATTCCTGTAATAACTTTGCTGCTGCAAAGCCTAGTTTTTTTACCATCAACGTTCCTTCAGTAGGAGTGATGATAACCCTATCGATATGAAGTGCTTCAGTCAATCGATGTTCTAGCTCGTTAATACGATCTAATTCATTTAAAAAATTTCGCAACTTTGGAACAATTGCATGTCCCTCATCAGTGAGAAAAATCCCTGGTTTATAAATGTCTACAAGACCATTAGCACGCATTAGCTCAATATGACTTCTTACGGTTCGCTCTGGAAGGTCCGTTGCAGTAGCTAATGTTCTACGGCCTATAGGCTCTTCATAAACTAAGTGGTTTAATATTTTGTATCGCTCCTTTAATACACTAACGATTTCAGGAACAATACGTTCACATATCATTAGAAACTCGTTCATCGGGTCCCTCCTTTACCCGTTAGGATTGTATGAATCGTTTTTCGTCCCATGTGAACAAAATTCGTCCCACCTTAAATAAAAAAATACTTTTACATTTGTATTGTATACCCTATGTAGATTTTATTCAAGACTTTATACGTAGAAAACGACATAATTTAGGGATTTTATACAGCTTTGTACCTAAATTATGTCGTTTACATATGTTTATTTTATTTTGTACCGAAGATACGGTCACCAGCATCGCCTAAGCCAGGCAAAATGTAACCATGATCATTAAGTTTTTCATCAAGGGCTGCTACGTAAATAGGAACTTCAGGATGTTCTTTATTTACTGCTTCTACACCTTCAGGAGCTGCAACAAGACACATTAATTTGATGTTTTTAGCACCTTTTTCTTTTAGCAATGTAATAGCTGCTGCCGCACTACCACCAGTAGCGAGCATTGGGTCTGTTACGATAAAGTCGCGTTCACCTACGTCAGAAGGTAACTTGCAGTAATATTCTACTGGTTTTAATGTTTCTGGATCACGGTATAAGCCGATATGACCAACCTTTGCAGTTGGAATCAAGTTAAGCATACCATTTACCATGCCTAGACCAGCACGAAGAATTGGAATAATACCCAATTTTTTACCTGCAATACGTTTGCCAGTCATTTTAGTTAAAGGTGTTTGAACCTCTACATCCTCTAATGGTAAGCTACGTGTAATTTCATAGCCCATTAACATCGTAATTTCATCAAGTAATTGTCTGAAATCTTTAGAGCCTGTTTCTACATCGCGCATCAATGTAACTTTGTGTTGAATCAATGGATGTGTCATAACATTAACTTTCATGACTGTCCTCCTATAAAACAATATACATATCCCATTCTAGCTATTAACTATCATATTTACTCTATCACAGATTAATAAATCATGCCATAAAAATATTAAAAGGGATGTGATAATACACATCCCTTTTATTGTATTTAAGCCTTATGTAAGTCTAATCGGATTAATCCAAAGATTAATACAATGGATACGCTTCACAAAGTGCTGCTACGCGTTTGCTAGCTGCTTCATGAACTGCTTTATCTTCAGGATTTTTAAGTACAGTTGCAATGATATCTGCAATTTCGTCCATATCTTTTACTTGTAAGCCACGTGTTGTAAGCGCTGGTGTACCAAGACGGATACCGCTTGTTACAAATGGGCTAGCTGGATCAAATGGAATTGTATTCTTATTACATGTAATACCTACTTCATCAAGTAAGTGTTCTGCTTCTTTACCTGTTAAACCAGTATTGCGTACGTCTACCAACATAACGTGAGTATCTGTACCACCAGATACGATTGTTAAGCCTTTTTCTTGCAATGCAGCAGCCAATGCTTTTGCATTATCGATAACTTGTTGTGCATATACTTTGAACTCTGGTTGTAATGCTTCACCAAATGCTACAGCTTTAGCAGCGATAACATGCATCAATGGACCACCTTGAATACCAGGGAAGATTGCTTTATCGATTGCTTTAGCATATTTTTCTTTGCAAAGAATCATGCCACCACGAGGACCACGCAATGTTTTATGAGTTGTGGTAGTAACGATATCAGCATATTCTACTGGGTTTGGATGTAAACCTGCTGCTACAAGACCAGCAAAGTGAGCCATATCTACCATGAAGATAGCATCAACTTCATGAGCTACATCAGCCATTTTTTTGAAGTCGATTTGACGGCTATAAGCACTACCACCAGCAATGATTAATTTAGGTTTAGCTTCTAATACGATTTTACGGAACTCATCATAATCGATTTGTTGAGTTTCTGCATCTACACCGTAAGGTACTACGTTGAAATATGTACCAGATACGTTAACTGGAGAACCATGAGTTAAGTGACCACCATGGGACAAGTTCATACCCACAATAGTGTCGCCTGGTTGTAATAATGCGAAATACACGCCAAAGTTTGCTTGAGAACCAGAGTGAGGTTGTACGTTTGCATGTTCTGCACCGAACAAGCGTTTTGCACGTTCAATAGCTAATGTTTCGATAACATCAACATTTTCACAACCGCCATAATAACGTTTACCAGGATACCCTTCTGCATATTTGTTAGTCAATACGCTACCTTGAGCTTCCATTACTGCTTGAGAAACAAAGTTTTCAGAAGCGATCATTTCTAATTTATCGCGTTGGCGTGCTAATTCTTGATTGATAACAGCTTGAATATTAGGGTCTTGTTTTTCTAAGAAACTCATGAGTATCCTCCTCGTGCAAAACGAATATATATAGGTAATGATGTATTACTTCTCTAGTGCTTTAATTTTCTCTACCCGGCGTGCATGACGACCACCTTCGAACTCTGTTTCCATGAAGATGGCTACAATATCGTTAGCTAGGCCAGGACCAATAACGCGTTCCCCCATTGTGAGAATATTAGCGTCATTATGTTCACGACATGCATGAGCAGAGAATGTATCATGACAAAGAGCAGCGCGAATACCAGCAATCTTATTTGCTGCAATACCGATACCAATACCAGTACCACAAATCAAAATACCTCTGTCTGCTTGACCAGATACGACTGCATTTGCTACAGGTACAGCAATATCAGGATAGTCGCAAGAATCAGCTGTATGACAACCAAAATCCTCTACTTCATGTCCCAATGCATTTAACAATTCCTTAACGGATGCTTTTAAATGTAATCCGCCATGATCACAACCGATTGCAACTTTCATAATTTCATCTCCTACGCCTTCTGAGGCACTGAGCTAAGACCGGCCTCTACTAAGTGATAAATTTGTTCCGCACATTGATTATATACGGTTTGATCAGATCCATATGGGTCCGTCACATCACCATCTTGACCACCCCACTCGGAAATCGTTTTAATTTTTCCTTCCTCAAACGGGAATTGGCGAAGTAGTACAGATTTGTGATCCTTCGTCATACCAATGATAAGATCTGCTGCATTCACGAGTTCCATCGTCAATGGTCTCGATTCATGATCAGAAATATCTGCAATGGAACGGATAGCTTCAACGGCTTGTTCAGTTGGCTTTGCTCCATATGCGGCAAATAGACCAGCTGATACAGTCGTCACATCCTTATGTTGCTCCGCTGCAAGGGCCCGTGTAATACCTTCAGCCATAGGGCTACGGCAAGTATTACCGGTACACACAAATAAAATATTCATAATAACATCCTTACTTAATCACATTTTGTGATTACTTTATACATTATAGCAAATTCATCCAATATGTAAAGACATATTTCTATTATCAGTGGACATTTTTATGCTAGTAAATTTACTTATAAATGATATGGTGACTAGATGCCTTTTCCATACGATTCATAATAGCAACGCCAAAACCATCATCATTAACACCTTCTGCTAAGATTAAGGTAACATGATTTTCGTTAAAATGTAATAGGCTTTTGTAAAAATCATGGCCTAATGATAAGGCATCACCATAATGACCAAAACAATGACACATAAAGCGTGTATCCCCTTTAATCAGATCATACGTTTCATGACTGACCAAACAACCGATAGGACCTTCTATACCTTCTGAAAGCTCCTTAAACGTAGATGCTATGACCTCTGGATTACCTACAACAACTGTCATAGGTGCATCAGGCGCATAATGCGTATACTTCATACCAGGAGCCTTAGGCTTAGTGGTAGCATTAACTAGAGCAGTATCATACTCAACAGTAGCCACAACATTTTCAAGTTGAGCTTTTGTAATTCCGCCCGGTCTCAATATAATGACCTTATCATCATGTACTTCCACTACAGTTGACTCTACACCAATCGTACATGGACCAGCATCTAAAATGTAGGAAATACGGCCATTCATATCATGGTAAACATCTTGTGCCGTTGTAGGACTTGGACGACCAGATATATTTGCACTAGGAGCCGCTACAGGTACACCAGCGCGTTCTAATAATGCACGGCATACCTTATGATCAGGGCAACGCAATGCCACGCGAGGTAATCCACCAGTAGCACGATCTGGCACTAAATCAGATTTAGGCAATGTAATCGTTAATGGCCCTGGCCAAAACGTATCCATTAATAGTTGTGCTGTATTTGAAACCTCTGTTACCAAAGGTTTTATACTTTCACTATTAGGAACATGTAAAATCAATGGATTATCTGAAGGACGACCTTTGGCAGCATAGATTTTATCCATCGCCTCTGGATCAAGTCCATTAGCACCGAGTCCATATACAGTTTCTGTGGGAATGGACACCAATTCACCATTACGCAATGCACTGGCAAGCATATCTAGTTCTTGTTCTGATGGATTTGTAATAATTTGAGTATCCATATTATCCCTCATATACTGCGGTTACAACACGGTTATTACCACCAAGATCAGCGATACATTGAATGTTGGAGTAATGACCAGCTTCTTTTAATAAAGCCTTTACCTCTTCTGCTTGATCGTAACCTATTTCAAAGGCTATACGACCTTGTGGTTTTAAATATGTGCCGCACTCTTTAGCTAAAATACGATAGAATTCTAATCCATCTTCACCACCAAACAAGGCAATTTGAGGCTCATTTAATACATCCTGAGATAATAATTTAGCATCCCCTGTACGGATATATGGTGGATTCGATACGATGAGGTCAAACTTTTCAGCATTACCATCTAAGGCAGAAAACATATCAGACTCTAACAATTGAACACGATCATTTAAGCTAAATCTTTCACTATTTTCCTCAGCCACTGTCAAGGCATCCGTAGATATTTCAAGACCTACACCACACGCATTCGGCAAATAGTGTAATAGACTGAGTAATATCGTACCAGGGCCCGTACATACATCAAGAATACGTACCTCACTATCTTTTGCGTACGTACCTAATACATGCTCAATTAAGGTTTCTGTATCAGGTCGTGGAATCAACACCTTATCATTAACCTTAAAGGTCAATCCCATAAAGTCCTTTTCCCCAATTATGGCCGCTACACAATGCCCCTTAGCCCGTTCTTGAACGAGTGGTCTAAAGGCATCTAGTTCCTCTTGAATAAGCGGTTGGTCATAATGGGTATATAGATAAATACGATCCTTGCCTAAAACGTGAGAAAGCAGTACTTCCCCATCAAGTCGAGGTGTATCCATCTCCTTGTTTTGAAAGTACTGCTCTGTCCACTGGAGAATACGACCGATTGTCCAAATCTCCTTATACATTTGTATTAGCCTCCTGCATTTTTGCCGCTTGGTCTGCAGCATTTAAGGCTTGAATAATTTCATCAAGATCGCCATTTAAAATAGCATCTAATTTATACAATGTTAAATTAATACGATGGTCTGTGACGCGGCCTTGAGGATAGTTATAAGTACGAATACGTTCACTACGGTCACCAGTACCAACTTGGCTCTTACGGTCTGCTGCCATGCTAGAAATAGCCTCTTGTTCAGCTTGGTCTTGCAATTTAGCACGCAATACACGCATAGCTTTTTCACGGTTTTGTAATTGAGAACGTTGGTCTTGGCATGCAACAACGATACCAGAAGGTAAGTGTGTAATACGAACAGCAGATTCTGTTTTATTGATATGCTGACCGCCCGCACCACTAGCACGATAAGTGTCGATTTTCAAGTCTTTTTCATTAACTTCAATATCAACATCTTCCATCTCTGGTAATACAGCCACAGTAACGGTAGACGTATGAACACGGCCTTGTGTTTCTGTAGCAGGTACACGTTGTACACGATGTACACCAGATTCAAATTTCATCTTAGAATATACATTTTCACCATCTACAGAGAAAATAACCTCTTTAAAGCCACCAAGTTCAGGTTCATTAGCATCGATAATCTCACAACGCCAACCTTGGCTTTCCGCATATTTTGTGTACATGCGGAACAAGTCGCCTGCGAACAATGCTGCTTCATCACCGCCAGCACCACCGCGAATTTCGATGATGATGTTTTTATCGTCATTAGGATCTTTAGGCAATAAAAGAATTTGTAATTTCTCTTCTAATTCCTCTTTTTGAGGTTTTAGCTCTTTCAATTCCTCTTGTGCCATTTCGCGGAATTCTTCATCCATGGATTTATCTTCAATAACTTCCATAGCTTCATCAATACCAGCTAATACTTTTTTATAAGTACGGAATGTTTCCACTGTTTCAGATAATTGAGCATGTTGACGTGTTAATTTACGCCACTCATCTTGGCGCGCAATCACTTCAGGGTCACTGATGCGCTGCTCCAGGTCCATAAATTTATCTTCAATAACTTGTAATTTATCTACTAACATGTTTATTCCTCTTCATAAGCATCACTCTCAGGAGGGCGAACCTCTTCAAGAGCACGTATAGCTACTTCAATTTGATCATCTTCTGGTTCACGTGTGGTCATGTATTGTAATGCAAGACCAGGTTTAATAAGAGCTTGCACCAAGGAATGCTCACTACGACCAGCAAGACGAATAACCTCGTACGCAATACCTGCCACTACGGGCATAAGAAGTACGCGGCTTACGATACGTTCTAACAAATTAGGCCAACCTAAAAAAGCAAATACAAAAATACTTACAACCATAACGATAAGTAAGAAATTTGTGCCACATCGCGGATGTAAGCGACTTTGTTTGCGAACGTTTTCTACAGTGAGAGGCAAGTCTAATTCATAAGTATGAATCGTTTTATGCTCTGCCCCATGATATTGGAAAACTCGTTGAATATCCTTTGTAAGTCCAATCCCCCAAATATAAAGTAGGAAAAGAACTAAACGAATGACACCTTCAATGAGATTTAATACAACATGATTATCCTGTACACCAGGAATAAATTTCACGATAAATGTAGGCAATGCCAAAAATACAGCTATCGCAAAGATGGTGGAAATAACCATAGTAATGGCAATTTCACTATTAGACATTTCTTCCTCTTCATCGCCAGCGGCTTTAGCGGAGAAGGACAAGGCCTTCATGCCAATAACTAGAGATTCATAGAGGGCTACACAGCCCCGAAGAAATGGTTTTTTCAAAATTGGATATGTGTCAGCAATAGATTTTGTAGGCTCTTTTTGAACTACAATGGTTCCTGATGGTTCTCGTACAGCTGTTGCTGTAACGCCAGGGCCCCTCATCATGACACCTTCGATCACAGCTTGTCCACCGACAAACTTTTTAATACGTTCTGTGTTCACAAGAGCTCCTCTCATAAACAAATAGAGGCAGAGCTCATAGCCCTGCCCATAGATGCTACATTACATGACAAATTATTTGCCGTAACGTTTGTTAAATTGTTCAATACGACCACGAGCTTGAGCTGCGCGTTGTTGACCAGTGAAGAACGGATGGCATTTGGAGCAAACGTCTACACGAAGGTCTTCTTTTACAGAGCCAGTTTTGAATGTGTTGCCACAACCGCAAGTTACTGTAGCTTCTTTATAGTCTGGATGAATACCTTGTTTCATTCTATACACCTCTTTCCGACAATCAATATTATTCTTATAGATTATAGCATGACACTTGTACAAATGCAAGTTGCCAATACTATTCCTTGGATGCTTGTTTTTCTTCAATAGACTCAGCTAGAATGGTCTCTAAGTCACTTTCATTAAGGATATCACGCAATGCGATGAGCTCCTCTAAAGAAAGGGTAATACCTTTCTTCATGCTTGTATATTCACTATCCCAAGCGCGAAGGTCAAACTTAGGATTATATTTGCCCCAGCTAGTACATGTTAATTGTTTTTTCCAACCGTCTTTATCTTCAGATAAAGTACCGATAACTTTGAAGATTTCAAAATTAATAACTGCCATGAGTCAGTCCTCCTTTCTTACACATCTGTGTAGTATGGTTCATACCTACTATATTTAGTAGTTCATATTTTTTAGGATACGATATATTTTAAACTAAATATCGGACTTTTACAATTAGTTTTTATAATCGCTATAGTCTTCAATATCTATAGATGTAGTAGGAGGCATTACTTGAGCACCTAATTCATCTACCGTAGATTTCCAATTTGTAGCTGCTTCTGTAACAGCCTTGATATAGGCTTCATCAGCAGCCTGTACAGATGAAATTAATTGGGCTTCATTATTAACATCTAATACGCGGCGGCGCACGCTGCTAAGCATATAGCCGAAGGATTCATCTGTTTGAACAAGCATGGAAATTTCTTGGATCAATGTTTGTCCAGTAGTACTACAGAAGTATGTATACCACATATATGCCAATTCAGCATCTGGGAACATCCAGTAAATATCCTCTGCTGGTACCTCTGTAGTAATATCTACATCTACATGATCCGCATAACGTTTAAATGTAAGGAAATATGCGCCACTTTCAATGAGAGCATTACGACCTAGTTCAGAAACACGGCTGTCGATACAGTAAATACCATCTTGACCTAAGGCTACATCAGTTTGACCGCCTGGCAACAAAATAGAGCGTAAAGACAAGCCATAATTTAATACTGTGAATACTGGTAATTGAGCAAATACGCCATGAGGCAATGGAATATAGTTAATTGTTTTCCACTCATCCCCTACGCGTTCACGCAAGCCAACGCGCATCTTTTTAACATCGTATTTACCATATACAATTTCGTAAGCCCCTAATGGAGTCCATTCACGAATAGCTTCTACACGCTTTTGATTCAAGAAGAATTGTAATGCCATATTATTTAAGCCCAATTGGTTTTGTGCCATTGTAGCAGGTAAGAATAATTGTGCAGTCCCTTCTGGAACAAGATTATGTAGTCCATTTGCCACTTCTTCCACAATATCTTCAGAGGATTGGAACATACCAACCGTACCTGTAAAGATATGGTCAAAATAGCTACGATGAGGCCATTGATTAATAATTTGTGCCATTGGGTATAAACGTGTCAAGATGCTATGGCACACAGGAGACGCCGTATAAAGCACAACTTTTTTATCTTCATAGGATTGAAGAATCTCTTCAACCATACCTGCATATTCTTCTACATAAGCGTAGAGAACGAGCTCGCCCGTTTTACTATGAGCTTCAATACTTTCACGAACAGGAGTTTCCCAAATAGTGCCTACATCTAGACCATCCAAGATACCTGTATCACTAATGAAATCAAATAATTCAACTCTAAAGGATGGACCATATAGAGCTTGGAATATATTCAAATCATATGGAACAGGACCAAAAGACTCGACTGTAGATTTTTCTGCTAACGCATATAAATCATCTGCTGTTACACCCCACTCACGGGAGCTAGCATTACTAGAAATCAATTGATCTAGTACTTTAAAACGCATTAACTCATTTACAATATCAATTCCCTCAATGCCATGAGTCGCACAAAGGGCAATAAATTCTTCGTTATTTACTTTCATATTAAACCTTTCCAGCTGAAGGACATACATGATTTAAAAAACATTCTTCACATAATGGCTTACGAGCCTTACATAATTTACGTCCATGATAAATTAACCAATGATGTGCTGCAGCCCAATCTTCTTTAGGGATGGCCTTTTGCAACTTTTTCTCCATCTCTTCTGGCGTTTTAGCAATGCCCAATTTTAATCGATTAGCTACGCGGAATACATGGGTATCTACTGCAATAGCAGGCGTACCGAACAATACGGACACAACTACGTTAGCCGTTTTACGACCAACACCAGGTAATTCTACCAGCTGATCAAATTCACGCGGTACCTCACCATGATATTGTTCTACCAAAATTTGGCAGGTAGCAATTAAGTTTTTCGCTTTGGACTTATAAAGACCGCAATCTTTAATAAGAGTTTCAAGTTTTGTAACCCCTATTTCAAGCATTTTAGCAGGATGATTTAATTCAGGAAACAATCGTTTCGTAACGATATTAACCCGCTCATCCGTACATTGTGCAGATAAAACAACGGCTACTAATAATTCGAATTCATTTGTATACTCAAGGGCAGGTTTTGCATCAAAATAATGCTCTTGCAACAATTTCAATTGCTCTGCCTTTATCGCTTTTGTTACACGCATACAGCTCTCCTTTCTCACTTGTGAAAGTACAGACGCGTACAACTTATATCTTACCATACGTATTCATTTAGTTCTATGTTATAATAAATCATGTTATTCTAATATAGAATACAGGAGGTCAATATGAGTAATATTAACGATACATTAAAGCGCATAAATGAACTAGCAGCAAAGAAAAAATCTGGGCAACAACTCACACCAGAGGAATTAGCAGAAAAAAAAGAACTTTATGAAATCTACTTATCATTCATTCGAGGTCAAATTACAGATACTTTAGATCGCGTTGAATTTGTAGATCCAGAAACCGGTGAACGAACTGCTCCAAAACGAGCTCTAGAAAATTTGGCTAAGGAAGCTGACCAAGATATTAAAGAACATAAAGATATTCACTTTTTCTGCCAATTTAAGTTACCGTTACAAAGT
>NZ_CALJSP010000083.1:0-7657 GCF_937975875.1 Veillonella dispar
GAGCGCAGTTCTAAGGTCTTTACCAAGACCAACTACGCCTAGAACGCGACCGCCATTTGTGACATACTCTTCACCTACTAGTTTAGTGCCAGAGTGGAATACGATGGTTGTATCATGTTGTTTAATATCACCATGAATTACATCACCCTTGGAAGATGTTTCAGGATATCCTTTAGAAGCAAGAATGACACAAGCAGCAGAGGAATCTTTCCATTTCACCATATCAGCTGTTAATGTACCTGTGGCACAAGCCATCATAATTTGACCTAAATCACTATCAAGTAATGGCAATACAACTTGTGTTTCTGGATCGCCAAAGCGTGCATTAAATTCTACAACCTTAGGACCTTGAGGCGTAATCATAAGGCCTGCATAGAGACAACCCACATAAGGCATGCCCTCTTTTTGCATGGCCGCCACCATAGGTTCTAAGATTGTTTTCATCGCTTCATCACGCAATGCATCTGTAAGCACTGGCGCTGGTGCATAGGTGCCCATACCGCCTGTATTAGGGCCTTTATCACCATCAAAGATACGTTTATGATCCTGGGAAGCAATCATAGGCACTACCGTCTTACCGTCTACAAAGGCAAGTAAGCTCGCTTCTTCGCCTTCCATGAATTCTTCAATAACAACGGTGCTACCTGCATCACCAAAGCGATTACCGCTAAGCATATCTTCTACAGCTGCATTCGCTTCTTCTACGGTCATCGCTACTACAACGCCCTTACCGGCTGCCAAACCGTCAGCTTTCACCACGATAGGAGCACCTGTTTGAGCGATAAATTCTTTTGCTTCGTCTACCTTGTGGAATACACCATAGGCAGCCGTTGGAATATTGTATTTTTTCATAAGGTCTTTGGCAAATACCTTAGACCCTTCTAATTGAGCAGCCGCTTTAGATGGACCAAACACAGGAATTCCAGCTACATTGAGTGCATCTGCTAGTCCTGCTACAAGAGGAGCCTCTGGACCAACAACAACTAAATCAACGTGATTATCTTTCAAAAAACGAATTAAATGATCCCTTTGCTGCCAATCAATGCCGACTAGCTCTGCACAATCTGACATGGCTGCACTGCCAGGAATGGCATATACCTTTGTTACGCTAGGGCTGATGGACAATCGCCATGCCAATGCATGTTCGCGGCCGCCGTTACCGATTACACATACTTTCATAAGTCCTCCATCGGCGCCTAAACGCCATCAAGTTCATAGTAGAAGAAATAGTTAGTAATTGTGCTTAACTATAAGCTAAATATCTCAACCGATTAATGTTTAAAGTGGCGAATGCTTGTAAACACCATAGCAATCCCTGCTTCGTCAGCAGCTTTGATGGATTCTTCATCGCGAATGGATCCACCTGGTTGAATAATGGCTGCAATACCATGTCTTGCCGCTGTCTCTACAGTATCGCCGAATGGGAAGAATGCATCAGAAGCTAATACAGCGCCTTTAGCAGCTTCACCAGCTTGTTCAAGGGCAATTTTCGCAGAACCAACGCGGTTCATTTGACCCGCCCCAACACCGAGGGTACGTTTTTCATTAGAAATCAAAATAGCGTTGGATTTTACATGTTTTACAAGCTTCCAAGCAAATTCAAGGGCTTTCCATTGTTCCTCTGTTGGTTGTACCTTCGTAACCACTTTATAGTGAGCGCGGTCTTCTTGGATATCATCCTCTGTTTGCACCAATAGACCACCAGAGACTTTTTTCACTGTCACTTGTCCAGACTCAGGTTTAGATAACTCGATGAGACGAATATTCTTCTTTGCTTCAAGGATGTGTAATGCTTCTTTTGTGAAAGCAGGTGCCATAATGACTTCTAGGAAAATTTTGCTCATTTCTCCGGCAGTAGCAGCATCAACTTCACGGTTTAAAGCCACGATACCACCAAAGGCAGATACGGAGTCTGCTTCGTAAGCATTTACGTAAGCATCATGCAATGTAGCTGCTGTAGCTGCACCACATGGGTTTGTATGCTTAATGATACATGCTGCAGGATCTGCAAACTCCCACACCATATTCCAAGCTGCTTCCATATCTACGATATTGTTATAAGAAAGCTCTTTGCCATGGAGTTGTTTCAAGGCCCCCATGCCATGGGCTTTACCGATTTCTTTGTAGAATGCCGCTTTTTGATGCGGATTTTCCCCATACCGAAGATCAGTTACCTTTTCATAAGCACTTAAATATTCTGGAGGTGTAGGACCTTCGTTTAAGATGCCACTCATGTAGTTAGCAATAGCTACATCATAAGCTGCAGTATGAGCAAAGGCCTCTTTCGCTAGACCAAAGCGATAATCTTTAGTCAATTCCCCATGTTCTTTAAGCATTGCTAAGATTTCGTCATAATGATCTGGATTTACCACAATGCCCACATACGCATGGTTCTTCGCCGCAGAGCGCACCATGGTAGGACCACCAATATCGATATTTTCAATAGCTTCCTCTAAGGATACATTTGGTTTTGCAATGGTTTCACGGAATGGATAGAGATTGACAACCACAAGGTCGATTGGTTCAATGCCATGATCTGCCATAGCTTTTTGATGTTCCGCATTGTCGCGGATTGCCAAAATACCACCATGAACCTTTGGATGTAATGTCTTTACACGGCCGTCCATCATTTCAGGAAAACCAGTCAAAGATTCTACGGCTTTTGCTGTAATGCCTGCATCAGTAATAGCCTTAAGGGTACCACCTGTGGAATAAATGGTTACACCTAATTCAACTAATCCCTTTGCAAAGTCTACAATACCTGTTTTATCAGAAACACTAAGTAATGCATTTTTAATCATCTAACGTCTTCCTTTGCTTACACATCAATCTTCAATATATACAACACGACCTTTTATAGTGAGCTTATCCTCACAAAATAGTCGCAACGCCTCTTTATACGTTTTATGCTCGATAGGCAATAATCTATCACTCAAAGTATCCTCTGTATCATCAGGTAATACAGGCACCGTATTCTGCATAATGATTGGGCCCGTATCCATTCCGGCATCAACAAAGTGTACCGTACACCCCGTAATTTTTACGCCTCCGTCAATGGCTTGTTGATGACCATGAAGGCCTGGGAAGGATGGCAATAATGCAGGATGGATATTTAAAATCTTATGCTCATATCGTTCAATGAGCTTAGTCCCAACTATGCGCATATAGCCTGCCAAGACGATGCCATCAACCTTATAAGGCTCTAAGGCATCTAGTTGAGCCTGTTCAAAGCTCGCTTTTGAATCATAATCGCTACGGTCGATAACAATGAGGGGAATATTCCAAAATTTAGAGCGTTCTACAATACCGGCATCGCCGTGATCTGTAATAATTACAACAAATTCACCATTAATATAGCCTTCTTGCATGGCCTTATACAGTGCTTCCCCATTGGAACCGCGGCCGCTAGCAAAGAGGGCTAATCGCTTTTTAGAATTACGCATCGAACTCAGCCCCTTTAAGGACAACAGGACCATCACCGCTTACGATACGGCCAATTTCATAAACCGCTTCACCACGGCTACTAAGATTTTCTTTAACCTTTTCAACATCGTTTTGGTCAACGATGAGGATCATACCAATACCCATGTTGAAAGTGCGGTACATTTCAGGCCATGCTACATTGCCCCATTCTTGTAATTTCGTAAATACAGGAAGTCGTGGCCATGTTGTAACATCTACCTCTGCAGTCACACCCTTTGGCAATACGCGAGGAATGTTTTCATAGAACCCACCGCCTGTAATATGAACCATACCCTTTACAAGTTCTTGTTCAATTAGTGGTAAGACTGCTTTTGGATATAAACGTGTAGGGGTCAATAATTCTTCGCCTAAAGTCTTACCAAACTCTGGGATGTCTGTATCGATAGACAATTGTTTGTGGTCGAATACGATTTTACGAACCAAGGAAAAACCGTTGGAATGGACACCAGAAGATGGCAAACCTAAAATCACATCACCCGCTTTGATACTTTCACCAGTAATCAATTTAGGACGATCAACGATGCCAACGGCAAAACCAGCTACATCGTAGTCATCATTATCGTAAAAGCCTGCCATTTCAGCAGTTTCGCCGCCCAGTAAAGCACAGCCAGACTCTTCACAAGCCTCTGCCACACCGCGCACGATATCTGCTACTTTCACAGGATCAAGTTTACCAACTGCAATGTAGTCGAGGAAGAATAGAGGCATAGCACCTTGTACGAGAATATCGTTAACACTCATAGCTACGCAGTCTTGGCCAATAGTATCATGCTTATCCATCATGATAGCGAGACGTAATTTTGTGCCTACCCCATCTGTACCAGATACTAGCATAGGGTCAGACATGGAGTGACCAGCTAAGGAATAGAGGCCCCCAAAACCACCTAAATCACCAACAACACCTGGTGTATAGGTGCGTTTCACGGATTCCTTCATCAATTCTACAGCACGATTACCTGCATCGATATCAACGCCTGCATCGCGATAGGTTAAACTAGTTTTATTCGAGCACATATTTGACCCCTTCCTCTTGTTCCGCAGGAACCTCTACACTGTAATCACCATTAAAGCAAGCAAAACATAAGTCATTAGGCGCTATATCAGAAACAGCGCGACATAAGCCTTCACGAGATAAATAATGCAATTTATCAGCATGAATATAGTCTTTGATTTCATCTACTGTATGTGTGGCAGCAATGAGTTCTTTACGCACTGATGTATCAATGCCATAGTGACAGGAGTACTCAATGGATGGAGAGCTAACGCACATGTACACCTCTTTGGCACCCGCTTCTTTTAACATCTTAACAATGATGCCACTCGTAGTACCACGTACAATAGAGTCATCGATGAGTACAATCCGTTTACCACTTACCACATGAGGAAGTGGGTTTAGTTTCATGCGAACAGCTAATTCCCGTTCCTCTTGATTTGGCTTGATAAAGGTACGACCGCTATAGCGATTTTTCACTAACCCTTCTGCAAACGGTATACCCGATGCACGAGCATAGCCTAGTGCTGCTGTAGTACCCGAGTCAGGAATAGACATGACAATATCTGCATCATATTTCGTTTCGTTATATAACTCACGTCCCATATTGAGGCGGGATTGATAAACCGATTGACCATCAATATGACTATCGCCACGTGCAAAATAGATGTATTCAAAAACACAGAGCTTTTTATCAATTTTTTCTGGTTCTGCATAAATAGTGCTACGCACGCCTGAATCATCGATGATTACCATTTCGCCTGGATCGATGTGACGAATAAACTCGGCTTTTATGGCATCTAATGCACAGCTTTCACTAGAGAGAACATAGCCATTTTCAGTTTTACCCAAGCAGAGCGGTCTAAAACCTTGTGGATCACGCACACCTACTAAGGAGTCATTTGTGGTAATAACTAGAGAAAAAGCTCCTTCAATTTGACGCGCCGCATCAGCAATGCGTTCCTCTTGTGTCTCAGCTTTAGAACGCGCAATGAGGTTTACGATAACCTCGGAATCCATGGTCGTTTGGAAAATGGAACCATCCGCTTCAAGACGTTTACGAATGGATAAGGCATTCGTTAAATTACCATTATGAGCTACCGCAATTTGACCACCTTGATAGTGAATTACCAATGGTTGGATATTACGCGGATTATTGGAACCTGTTGTAGAGTACCGCACATGACCAGTCCCCATATGGCTTGGTAAGGATGGTAGTTCTTTAATGGCCTCAGTCAACAAGCCCATACCTTTTTTTAGTTCTACATCATGACCATCTGTAACGGCAATGCCCGCGCTTTCTTGGCCACGGTGTTGGAGTGCAAAGAGCCCCCAATATACATAGCGTGCTACATCAACGGTTCTATCATAGACACCGAATACACCACACTCTTCATGCCATTTATCAAAAACAGGATCGTAGTTCATTGTGCCCCCTTAGGCGCGTTCGCCAGTAAGACGGAATAACATTTCCTTGTACGCTTCTTCAATATTGCCAAGATCTCGACGGAAGCGGTCTTTGTCGAGCTTTTCACCTGTTGTAGCATCCCAGAAACGGCATGTATCAGGAGAGATTTCGTCGCCTAATAATACTTCACCATTGTGAGTACCAAATTCTAATTTAAAGTCAACAAGGGTTACATTTTTTGTAGCCAAGAATTTTTTCAAAATATCATTTACTTTTAAAGTGATTGTAGAAATTACATCAAGTTGTTCTTGCGTAGCCCAGCCAAGTGCTGTGATTTGGGATTCGTTGGCAAATGGATCGCCTAATTCATCATTTTTGTAGCAGAATTCAAGGATTGGATGTTTAAGAGGAGTACCTTCTTCAATACCAAAGCGTTTAGCCATGGAGCCAGCTGCAATGTTGCGAACAATAACTTCTAAAGGAACGATATCCAAAGTAAGTACTGTTTGATTGCGATCATCTTCGCGACGAACAAAGTGAGTTGGTACCCCTTCTTTTTTCAACAATTCAAAGAAGAAGGAGGAAATTTTATTGTTCAATACGCCTTTGCCAAGGATAGTATCATGTTTTTCGCCGTTGAATGCAGTAGCATCATCTTTGTAATGAACGATGTACTCATCTTTGTTATCTGTTTGATATACTTGTTTTGCTTTACCTTCGTACAATAATGTTAATTTTTCCAAGTCGATGTTAGCCATGATGTGTCTCCTTTATCATAATGAATGATACAAACTATATATGGATATGTAATAAAAGAATTAAGCTTACTTTATGAGCAATGTAATCTGTAACGAGTTATATGATTATAGTTTAATGGCTCCTTGTAGCTCTGCATTATCTGTTAGGACTTTTTCGGCCATATCTTTACGATACTGTACATATTGTTCTTTCAACTCTTTGTTGAAAGCTGCTCCAATTTGTACTGCAAATAGTGCTGCATTTTTAGCGCCGTCAACAGCCATTGTCGCTACTGGCATACCAGATGGCATTTGAACAATAGCCAACAAGGAATCGATACCTTTTAAGGCCGTTGCATTAAGAGGAATACCGATAACAGGTAATGTCGTAAAGCTAGCGACTACGCCAGGTAGATGAGCTGCTGCACCAGCACCTGCGATAAAAGCGATAGCCCCTTCGCCTTCAAGTCTTGTAACAAAGTCTTTTACAGCCTCAGGTGTACGATGAGCTGAAGCAATAACCATTTCATAAGGAATGTTGAATTCATCAAGTACGGCAGATGCCTTTTTCATTGTGTCTAGGTCAGACTTGCTGCCCATAATAATACCGACCTTCATAGATCCTCCTAATAAAAAAGCCCAGCCGAAATAGACTGGGAAAAATGCGCACAAATAGCCTCCGTAGACTTGCGTTGAGTTTGTTGATTTGCATAGTTCACGGTGCTACCTCCTTCTTGTACACAAATTGTAACACCTAACTTTTACAAAATCAACACTATTTTCGAATATTTTTTAATTAATTATTTTTATCATTCGTTATATTCCGAACTTTTCGAAAGAATTAAATTTAATTATATCGACGTTATTCAAAATATATGATTAAAAATATATACTCTTTTTTACAAAACTACACATCCTATTAAACTTAGGTCTTTAGAGGTATTAATGTATATTTTACAAAAAATAAAAAGAAGTTATCCCACCTTTAGAGATAGGATACCCTCTTTCAATTAATTTCCGAACATTACGGCCCTTAAT
>NZ_CALJSP010000084.1:0-12362 GCF_937975875.1 Veillonella dispar
ATCATGATCGATATTGAAGATTCTGTGCCTATTACAGAAAAAGATACAGCTCGTCTTTTAACTGCAGAAGCATTGAAATCCCGTAAATTCCGTGCAGAAACAGTTGTTCGTATCAACCATCCTACACAAACCCCTTATGGCTATGACGATCTTGATGTAATCGTTCCAGCTAAACCTGATATGATTCGTTTACCTAAAACTGAAGATGTTTCTGAAGTTGAAATCGTAGCGAAGAAAATTGAAGAAGTAGAAAAAGCTAACGGTTGGGAAGAAGGTACAATCAACATTATCGTAGCTATCGAATCCGTTCGTGGCTTGTACAATGTTCGCGAAATCTGTCACGGTCCTCGCGTAGTTGCAATCGCTCTTGGCGCTGAAGACTACCGTGCTGACCTTCGTACAGGTAAACATAAACCAGCTGTTGAATTGTTGTTTGCTCGCCAAACAATTCTTCATGCAGCCCGCGAAGCAGGTATCCGCGTAATTGATACTGTATTCTCCGACGTGAAAGATCCACAAGGTTTCCGTGAAGAAGTAGAATTCATTAAAGCTTTGGGCTTTGATGGTAAATCTTGTATCCACCCAAGCCAAATTAAAATTGTTCATGAAGTATTCACTCCTGACGAAAAAGAAATCGCTCATTCCGTTAAAGTATTGAACAGCTATGCTGATGCATTGCGCAATAATAAAGGCGTAATCTCTGTAGATGGCAAAATGATCGATGGTCCTATCGTGGTACGTGCACAACGCGTTGTTGATAAAGCACGTGCAGCAGGCATTAAAGTTGAATTAGAGGAAGGAGCAGAATACGATGTTAAATAAAGTAGGTCGCGATATCCCAACAAATATCCCAGCACTAGAAGGTCGCGAAGTATATCAAGGTGAATTCGCAATCGAACCTAAAGTGAAACGTGCAGGTAAACCTGTACACATGAGCCGTGTTGGCACAAACAAAGTTCTTGCTTCTATCGACGAAGCAATCGAAAAAGCTGGCGTAAAAGATGGTATGACATTGTCCTTCCATCATCACTTGCGCAATGGCGACTATGTAATGAAAATGGTTATGGAACGCGTACAAGCTAAAGGCATTAAAGATATTACAATCGCATCTTCTTCCTTGTCTCCATGCCATGAATTCTTGGTAGAAATGATTCAAGATGGTACTGTAACAGCTATCGAAACATCTGGCTTGCGCGATCGTCTTGGTAAATTCTTAACTCAAAACCCTGGCGTATTGAAACGTCCTGTAATCATTCGCTCCCACGGTGGCCGTGCTCGTGCTATCGAATCTGGTGAAGTTCATATCGACGTAGCTTTCATGGGCGCTCCTACAGCTGACCCACGTGGTAATGCTACTGGTCGTATGGGCAAATCCGCATGTGGTGCACTTGGCTATGCTAAAGTTGACTCCCACTATGCAGACACAACTGTTATCATCACTGATAACTTGGTTGACTATGTACACAACTATGCAATCCCTCAAACTGATGTAGATTATGTTGTTGAGGTTGAAAGCATTGGTGATCCAGAAGGTATCGCTTCTGGTGCGGTAGGTTTCACTAAAAACCCTATCCAAATCAAAATTGCTGAATTAGCTGGTGAATTCCTTGACCAAGCTGGCATCATTAAAGATGGCTTCGTATTCCAATTGGGCGCTGGTGGTGCTCCATTGACTGTAGCGAAATTCATTGCTGAAAAACTTCGCAAACGCGGTGAAGTAGGTGGCTTCGCTATCGGTGGTGCTACTGGTATCTTGACTGGTATGCTTGAAGAAGGCTTAATCCGTGCCATTTACGATACTCAAACATTCGATACTACTGCAGCAGCATCTTTGGATAAAAACCCTGCACACATCGAAATGTCTGCTTCCATGTACGCTAACCCATGGACTGACTGCACTACAAACTACCTAGACGTAGTATTCCTTGGTGCTACTGAAATCGACCTTGATTTCAACGTAAACGTAATGACTGACTCCAACGGTGTATTGATGGGCGCTTCCGGCGGTCACTCCGATACAGCAGCAGGTGCTAAATGCACAGTTATTACTTGTCCATTGATCCGCGGCCGCTTACCAATGATCCGTGATAAAGTAGCTACTGTAATTACACCAGGCTCCTCCGTTGACGTACTTGTTACTGAATACGGTATCGCAATCAACCCAGCTCGTACTGATTTGATTGAACGTTTCAAAGATAGCAACTTGCCTATCTTCACAATTGAAGAATTACAACAATTAGCATTTGACTTAGTTGGTAAACCACAAGATATCCCTGTATCTGACAAAGATGAAGACATCGTGGCAATCGTTGAATACCGCGATGGCTCCATTCTTGACGTGGTTCGTAAACCTCTATAATTAAGTAGTGCTGAGAGTTCGAGGGAAACCGTAACAGGTAGGCCATCGGCTCATCATCCTATGCTGATTAGATAATATAAAGACCCTCTCCATAGTTCTCGGACTTATGGAGAGGGTCTTTTTGTAGTTATAAATGATTTAGTGTTAATTTTAGATACAGGGTCAAAACTTAATGAGATAAAAATGGTACATAGATATAGTTATACTTTTACTATAAGAAGATTGGAGATCTTTAGGAGGTAGTTTCTATGTATCGTTGTATTGCCAATTTAGAGATTGACCTAGAGGGGCTAAGTGAGTTTTATAGTGATGTAAGCGAATATGAAACACTAAATATGTACCAAATAATATCTGCTTGGTTACAGGATGATTTAGATGGACCTAATCCTGAAAAAACGGTGTTCGGTGTATCAGAATATGCTTTAGATTGGATGTCTGTGCTACCAGGGGACACTTCCTATCGTAACCTATTTGATATGGGAAATTGCAAACTTGGTAATCATTCTGAAAGTATTGATTATTTATATGCGCGATTTCTACAAACCTTGGAGAATAATAAGACGTTTGAACTTGAGTATGAGTCATTATCTTTAGATTATATAATCGTGATGCCACAGTATATCGATATTACGCTAACATGTAGTAGAAATATAGATTATTTATTATTTATGAAACAGTGGTTACGTAATTGTAGTACTTATAAACATCTGATATACTATAAAGTGAAAGATATATTTTACATTATGTTTTAATTTAGGAGAGCGTGTATGACTCAAGTATTTAAACAAGATCTAACAGATAACTCTGTTCGCCCTGGCGGTTTGTTTTTCGTTGAGTTATTAATGCCAAAGCAGTGTGATATGCCTAATCGAGATACAATGGTAGAGGTATTCACAAAGCATTTAGGTCCTGTTGATTGCTTTAGTTATGGCGTTGAATCTGCTGGTTTTGCACCTCAGAATTATAAGGTTCATTACGAGGATAACGATGCAGATATTTCACCAACCTTGATGGTGACGAATTGTGAAAAAATCGACAAACCTGTACTAGATGATTTTACACGTAGTCAGGTTTGGGATTGTCCAAATGTAGATGACTTGCTAGATGAGTGCCAATATAGAGTATTTGCTACAGACATGTTAGCTTCGGGTTTAGAACCTAAAGAACGAGCTGATATGCTCGTGAAATATGTAGATGCGTTGTTAGAGTTATATCCATCCTGTAAGGCCGTTGTCTTTGGTCCATCTCGTAAGTTCTTAAGTCGAGAAACCATTGAAAATCATCCTGATAAAGCTGTAACACGTTTTATTTATTATGCCGTAAATGTGCGATATTTTAGCATTCAAGGCACAGATGACATGATGGTTGATACGATAGGTATGAACACCTTATTCTACCCTGATTTGCAGTATCACTTTCACGGTATGAACCCCGATGAAATTGTAAATCATGCGTATAGTGTATTGTATTATATCTTTGAGCACGATAATCCTATTGATGACGGGCAAACGATTGCAGGCTTAGAAAATGGAGATATGAATCCAGATATTAAATGGGCGGTTCAGTATGAGGACTCCTTAATTCAACCTGTTCGAACTGTTATAGATATTAATATGGGAGAATATGCATCGGGTACTCGTTAGTTGTTAATCGATGAAAGGTGTGAGCATTATGAGTAATCAACGTATTTTTGACATGGAACTTGTGAAAGTTGAAAGTTTGGAGAAAGCTGTTAGGACTCCATTTTATCAAACTGATTCCACAGGTGGTTCAGTATGGGTTATTAAACCTGGGCAAACCTTACCAAAGCATTACCATCATAACTCTGATGATATATGGGTTATATTGCAAGGTAAGGGGGTATTTTATCCAACGCCTGATACAGAGGTGCCTTTTACAAAGGGACAAGTTATAGTATCTAAAAAGGGTGAATGTCATGGCGCAAAAAATACTGGGACAGAAGATGTTATCTTTGTAAGTATCGTTGCTCCTGTGCCTGCTGATTATGATCCTGTTAGTACAAATTAATATGAAAGCACTTTATAGTATTTTCTTATCTTGTGATAGAGATATATTTATACTATAAAGTGCTTTTTGTTTTATACAGTCATTCCTAGCAAATATCCTTTTTCTATTTTTAAAGGCTATTATTTTGGTGTTACTATTCCTATTTGTTATTTCTATATTCTATATAATTCCATTGACAGAGGACTTTTGTTTTCTTAAGATAATAAGGTATGTAATATCTTAAGTAGTAGAAAGGAATTATATGAACTCATCTACACCAGAGCCTCAAAGTGGGGCCATCGATTTTAAGGACTTTACGACGCGGCGTATGCTCCATGTAGTCCTGCCATTATTTATTGTTTCTATTATTGCCTTCTTAGACCGTGTAAACATTGCCTACGCAGGTTTGACCATGAAGGAGAACTTGCCATGGTTGACGCCAGAGGTATTTGGTATGGGCGCCGGTATCTTTTTTATTGGCTATGTTTTATTTGAAGTCCCTGCATCTCTAATCGCTGCGCGCTGTAATGCTATGCATTGGGTGGCACGTATTATGTTTAGTTGGGGACTAGTATGTATTCTTATGACGACGATGACCACAGAGTTGGAGTTTTATATCTATCGCTTCCTCCTTGGTCTATGTGAAGCCTCTTTATATCCTGTAATTTATTCGTTACTCATTCCGAATTGGTTCTTGCCAAAGGAACGTGCAAAGGCGATCTCCTTGATGTTAACATCTTTATTGTTCTCTAATATCATCGGTGGTCCATTGGCAGGTATCTTACTTGATACAACATTCTTTGGCCTTCATGGCTGGCGCACACTCTTTATCGTTGAAGCCATTCCAGCTGTTATCTTTGCTTTCATTTTCGCATTCTGGATGAAAGAACGTCCAGATCATGCATCTTGGGTAACGGATGCAGAAAAAGTATATATTAAGGCTGAACTTGAAAAAGAAGAACAACAAAAGCAATCTGTAAAGAAATATACCACATGGCAAGCTTTAAAAGATCCAAAAGTATTGCGTTTAGCATTAATCTATTTCTTATGGGTTATTGGTTTCTGGGGCTTTAGCTTCTGGATGCCTCAAGTTCTTAAAAGCCTATCTGGTTGGCCGCCAAGCGTAGTAGCGTGGTCTATTGCTATTCCGATGTCTGCTGCATTACTTGTGCAAGTATATTGCGGTTATTCCTCTGAAAAGCGCAATGAAAAACGTTGGCACGTGGCTACTACATTATTCATTGGTACTATTGGCTTCTTAGCAACACCACATAGTCCATCTCCAGAAATTAGTTTATTATTTATCTGCTTAACTGCTGTAGGTGTTTATGGTGGTATGGGTGTATGGTGGACAATGCCAACAACCTTCTTATCTGGTGCTGCTGCGGCGGGTGCGATGGGCCTCATTAACTCCTCTGGTAACATGGGGGGCTGGGTAGGTCCTTACATGCTTGGTTTCATCAATGGTCACACAGGTAGCTTTGCTTACGGCTACTATGTAATGGGGGCTTGTATGTTCCTTGCAGCGCTCTTGATTTTGACATTACCAAAATCTATGGAACACAAGGATGACTAAGTAGTCCTGCATCAAATTTCAAAATTAAAAGAGCTATATCTCTAATACATTCACATTGTAGCGAATGTATGGGGTATAGCTCTTTTTCTTTAGTAATAATGCTGTTTTATGTATAATGAGAATAATAGAATCTACAGGATAAAAAAGAGAGAATAATATGTATAGAACGTTATTTTAGCAACCGTATTAGCAACTTTTACAATAGGCACATCTGTAAATGCTGTATCTTAAACTTAAGGAGACAAAAGATTGAAAGCGTGTAGACCCAAGTTTGATGAAATTTCATCATTTGATGAATTTAATAAATATTATTGGTATCGTGATGAACTTTCACAAATATGTAAATCATTAGGATTAGAAGATAGGGGGACAAAACAAGAACTCAATCATATTATTGAGCAGTATTTTAAAGGCAATTTAATTAAAAAATCATCAATAAAAAATAGAAGAAGGCAAGTGGAAACTATTACTTTAGATACACCATTACTTGAATGTAATTTTTCCTTTAATACGAAGTTTAGAGAATATTTCTCTGATTTAATAGGTGTTTCACGATTTAAATTTAATGCTGATATGGCTACTGCCTGGAGAAAAGTAAAGAGTGAAAAAAATACAAGCTTTACAATTGGAGATTTGCTGAAAGTATATTATGGTGAATCAGATTATGCAAAGTATGACAATTCGGTTTGTCAATGGAATCAATTTTTTAAGGATTTTTGTGCAGATGAATGTAGTTGTAATTATTCGAATAAATTAAAAGTAGCATCTATTATTTGGAAAGAAGTTAGAGATTCAAAAAATGAAAAAATTTATTCAAAAAATCTTTTAACTGAATATGCATATAAATTGGAAGCGTATCGCAAGTAGAAGCAATTCGTCATTGTAAAGATGTATGGGAAAACGAGTAATTAAATCTATAAAAGAATAACGATAAAAGCACCTTATATCCTATGAGAAGAGTCATTTGTGATGACTTTTGTATAGGTATAAGGTGCTTTTATTTATTTCTGATTTCTTTATTGACTTTGTTTTATTACATCCGGTACTTTCCCAGGATTCATATCGAGGTTTAAATCTGTCGATTTGAATGGGGAAGGATTTGCTTCTGGTGGTCGTACTTTGAGTTCTGGGTGCAACCATTGTAGTTGTTTTAGTTCCCAGTCGTACTTGGCACCATCGTTTTGTAGTTGACGAATGTCTTTAAAGATATCATCCAGTTGGTCGCTATGTTTATTAGCCATCCCTTCGAGGATGTAAAGGCGACCAGCTACACTATCAACGGAAGAACCATCGTGGTCTTCATCGACACGCCATTGTAGTTCTGAAATTTGTATTTGCTGGAAGATTATGACGATGACCAGCACGATAATAACGCCCCACATGGGTGTTTCTTTAGCTTTCAAAAGGGCCCGCAATTTAGATGCGAGCCCAGATGGTTTATTCATTATTGAAGATCCTCAAGTTGTAATCCAGGTAATGGTAATTTGGAATTTACGAAGTCTAACCACAAGCGAGAAGCGTGGGAGAGGTAATGACCTTTTTTCCAAATAACATAAAGTGTATGAATGATTTCTGGTACAAGTGGACGTACAACAACCTTGGAACCAACCTCTGTGTTTTCACCTACCTCAGGGCAGAGGCGAGATGGTAACAATGCGATAGCAAGGTCTGCACTAACTGTTTGTAACATGAGATCACGTTGGCTTGTTTCAAATACAATATGAGGTTGGAAACCTGTATGTTTACAAGCTTTGATGATTTCGTCATGTAAGTTAAAATCATCTTTATGCAATACGAAGGATTCATCAGCTAGCATTTCTAAACGAATTTCTTTTTCTTTCGCTAGAGGACTAGATTTAGGAACAATAACGGAAAGTGGATCGCTAGTGAGGTAGAAGGATTCAAATTCTTTAGGATTTGGTTTTGTACAAATGATACCAATATCGATTAAGCCTTCCTGAACACTAATCTCAACTTTTTTAGAACCTTGTTCATAAAGTTCTAATTCAATTTGTGGATATACTTTTTTGAACTCCCCTAAAAGCTGAGCGAAGATAGGTGCATCGGTAATTGGTGGAATACCAATTCTGATGGAACCTTGTTCCAAACGAAATTCGTTTTCAAAATCAGTTTTAAGATGTTCAAACATGAATACTACGCGTTTTGCGTGGGTTAAGAAGATGGTACCCCCATCAGTAAGTTCTACAGATTTAGCATTACGCATGAAGAGAACAACACCAAGTTCGTCTTCTAAAGCTTTAATAGTACGGCTGATAGCGGATTGGGAGATGTGCAAATTCCGCGCAGCTTTACTAAAGCTTTTTTGATCAGCTACTTCAACGAAGTATTTCAAATGATGAAAATCCATAATTAACCCCCTAAAAATAAAATCTGGTTATGGGAAGTGACCTATACTAAATGAGAATAGTTATTACTATAACGCAATTAGCTATTACTTTATGTAAAGCATGGATAGCAATATTGGCAAAGCGACAGTCACTGTATGTGTTGCGTTGATAGGGCCCAGCACGTTATAATGTGCTTATAGGGCTATATCAAGTTATGATATTAGGAATTATGGTTGTGCCCACTACAAAAGTATGTTCACACATAATGCCATATTATATATAACATATATATTATTGCATTATTTTTTCATGTGCGCAAGTTTGTAATGGTTGTTATTCCTAAACATAATGATAGATTAAGCAAGTGTTCTATTTTTGCTAAATGCTTAAGGAGGCAATAATCACATGAGTCGTAAATTTAAAACTATGGACGGCAACCAAGCGGCTGCTCACGTTTCTTATGGTTTTACAGAAGTTGCTGCGATTTACCCAATCACTCCATCTTCCCCAATGCCAGAACACATTGACGAATGGGCTGCGTCTGGTCGTAAAAACATTTTCGGTAACACTGTTCAAGTTGTAGAAATGCAATCTGAAGCAGGTGCTGCTGCCGCAACTCACGGTTCTTTACAAGCTGGTGCATTAACAACAACTTTCACATCTTCCCAAGGTTTGTTATTGATGCTTCCTAACTTATACAAAGTAGCAGGCGAATTACTTCCAGGTGTATTCCAAGTAGCTGCTCGTGCATTAGCTGCACATGCTTTGGCTATCTTTGGTGACCACCAAGACGTAATGGCTGCTCGTGCAGCTGGCTGCGCTATGCTTGCTGAATCCTCCGTACAAGAAGTAATGGACTTGTCCGCTGTAGCTCACTTGACAGCTATTAAAACTCGTGTACCATTCATCAACTTCTTCGACGGTTTCCGTACATCCCACGAAATTCAAAAAATCGAAATCTGGGACTATGAAGATTTGAAACCATTGGTTGATATGGACGCTGTTAATGCATTCCGTAAAAATGCATTGAATCCAGATGCTCCTGTAACTCGTGGTACTGCAGAAAACCCTGACGTTTACTTCCAACATCGTGAAGCATCCAACAAATTCTATTTGAACGTTCCTGACGTTGTAGAACACTACATGAACGAAGTTAACAAATTGGCTGGCACTAACTACCAATTGTTCAACTACCATGGTGCTGCTGATGCAACAGACGTAATCGTAACTATGGGTTCCTCCGCTCAAGTAGTTCAATCCACTGTTGACTACTTAAACAAATTGGGTCGTAAAGTTGGTTTCATCAACGTTCACTTGTTCCGTCCATTCGCAACAGATCGTTTGTTGAAAGCTCTTCCTCAAACAGTAGAACGCATTGCAGTTCTTGACCGTACTAAAGAACCAGGTGCTTTGGCTGAACCATTGTTCTTGGACGTACAAGCTGCTGTAATCGACGGTGGTCGTAACGTAAAAGTTATCGCTGGCCGTTATGGTTTGAGCTCCAAAGACGTTATCCCTGCAGACATCGTAGCTGTATTCGATAACTTGGCTGCTGAAAACGGTAAGAAATTCTTCACATTGGGTATCAATGATGATGTTACATTCTTGTCCTTAGATCGTGCTGAAGGCGTAGAAGTTGAAACTCCTGGTTTGACTGAATGTAAATTCTGGGGCTTCGGTTCTGACGGTACTGTAGGTGCGAACAAATCCGCTATCAAAATTATCGGTGACCATACTGATATGTATGCTCAAGCATACTTTGATTACGACTCCAAAAAATCTGGTGGCGTAACAATGTCTCACCTTCGTTTTGGTAAAAACCCAATCAACTTGCCATATTTGATTACTGAACCTCAATTCGTAGCATGTCATCGTCAATCTTACGTACATGAATACGACTTGATCCGCGGCATCAAAAAAGGCGGTACATTCTTATTGAACTGTACTTGGTCTCCTGAAGAATTGAACGAACATTTACCAGCTAAATTACGTCGTCAAATCGCAGAAAAAGAATTGAACTTCTACATCATCAATGCTGCGAAAATCGCTTCCGAAATCGGTTTGGGCGGTCGTATCAACATGGTAACTCAAGCTGCATTCTTCAAATTGACTGAAATCATCCCTGTAGATGATGCTGTTAAATACCTTAAAGAATCCGTAGTAACTTCTTACGGTAAAAAAGGTCAAAATATCGTTGACATGAACAACGCTGCTATCGATCAAGGCGTTAACGCTTTGGTAAAAGTAGATGTTCCTGCTGACTGGAAAAACGCTGTTGATGAAGGCGGTCACGCAGTTAAACCTGGTTGCGAATCTTGCCCATCCTTCGTTCAAAATATTGCACAACCAATCAATGCACAAGCTGGTTATGATCTTCCAGTATCCACATTTGCTGGTTACGAAGATGGTACATTACCTGCTGGTACTGCTAAATTCGAAAAACGCGGTCCTGCATTGTTCGTTCCAAAATGGTTACCAGAAAACTGTATCCAATGTAACCAATGTTCTTTCGTATGTCCACATGCTACAATTCGCCCAATCTTGGCAACTGAAGCAGAAGTGGCTGCGGCTCCAGAACATTTCGATACAATTCCTGCATTAGGTGCTAAAGACCTTCAATTCCGTATCGCAGTATCCCCATTAGATTGCTTGGGTTGCGGTAACTGTGTTGATATCTGTCCAGCTCCTAAAGGCAAAGCTATCGTAATGACTTCCATCGATTCCGAAATCGAACAAGCGGAAGCATGGAACTACGGTGTTAACCTTCCTGTAAAAGAAAACCCTATGAAGAAGGAAACTGTTAAAGGTTCCCAATTCGAACAACCATTGTTCGAGTTCTCCGGTGCTTGCGCAGGTTGTGGTGAAACTCCTTACGCTAAATTGTTAACTCAATTGTTCGGCGACCGCATGATGATTGCCAATGCAACTGGTTGTTCCTCCATCTGGGGTGCTTCCATGCCTGCATCTCCATACACAACTAACCAACAAGGTCAAGGTCCTTCCTGGGCGAACTCCTTGTTCGAAGACAATGCTGAGTATGGTTACGGTATGTATATCGGCGTTAAGAAAGTTCGCCAACAATTAGCAGAAGTGGCTGCGAAAGCTGCTGAAACTGCTACTGGCGAATTGAAAGAAGCTTTAGAACACTGGCTTGAATTCGCTAACCTTGGTGCGGCTACTCGTCAACGTTCCGAACGTTTAGTAGCAGCTATCGAAGCTGAAGGCGCTACAACTCCTGAGTTGAAAGAACTTCTTGCGAAAAAACAATTCTTGATCAAACGTTCCCACTGGATCTTCGGTGGTGACGGCTGGGCATACGATATCGGCTTCGGCGGTGTTGACCATGTATTAGCTTCTGGCGAAGACATCAACATCTTCGTATTCGATACTGAAGTATATTCCAACACTGGTGGTCAAGCTTCCAAATCCACTAATATCGCAGCAGTTGCTCAATTCGCAGCTTCTGGTAAACGTACTAAGAAAAAAGACCTTGGCATGATGGCTATGTCTTATGGTTATGTATACGTAGCACAAGTAGCTATGGGCGCAGACAAAAACCAATTGATGAAAGCTATTACAGAAGCTGAAGCATATCCAGGTCCATCCTTGATCATCGCTTACAGCCCATGTATCAACCATGGTATTAAAGCTGGTATGGGTAAAGCTCAAGAAGAACAACGTAAAGCAGTTGCAGCTGGTTACTGGGATCTTTACAGATACAACCCTCAACTTAAAGAAGAAGGTAAAAATCCATTCTCCTTGGATTCCAAAGAACCAACTGAAAGCTTCCAAGACTTCCTTAAAGGTGAAGTACGTTACGCTTCCTTGGCTAAAGCAGCTCCAGATGTTGCAGAAGAATTGTTCGCTAAAACTGAACAAGACGCTAAAGATCGTCGCTTAAGCTATGTTCGCTTACAAAAAGGTTTCGAAGACGTAAAATAATTCGTTATTTAACGACTAAGAACTGATAAGAGGCACCCTCTCGAGGGTGCCTCTTTTGTGTATAAATAACAGTTTTCCATAGGTAATATATTAGGAATTTGATATAATATTAGATAGTTATGCAGTTATA
>NZ_CALJSP010000085.1:0-16378 GCF_937975875.1 Veillonella dispar
TGTTTCCTATCCAGTAAGTGCTACCATGATTACAGCGCTTACGGCTTTACTATTAGGTTTCTCACCAAATCCGGAAGCCCCTGCTAAGGCTATGGGCACCGCTAATGCATTAAAGCTTATTATTTCTGGTTATTCTTCACCGGCCATGATTCTAGTAGGCGCTGCTATGTTTATCTCTGTAGCTATGCGTAAGACAGGTCTAGATCGCCGTATTGCTATGCTTGTATTATCTAGCGTTGGTACTAAGGTTAGCCGTATTTATTTAGGCGTTATTATTACAGGCCTTATCCTCGCCTTCTTCGTACCCAGTGCAACAGCTCGTATTGCATGTTTAGCACCGATTATCATCGGTATTGTTGAGAACTTGGGTATTGAACGTAAAAGCCGTGTAGCAGCTCTCCTCATGGTAGGCGCCGTACAGGCCGATACATTCTGGAATATTATGATCCAAACGGCGGCCGCACAAAATCTTGTAGCCGTAGGCTTTATGCAAACACAGATGAATACATCTGTCAGTTGGATAGATTGGCTTACTGCAGCGGCTCCCTTCTCTATTATTATGGTCATCATCGCCTACTTTTTAACACAAACATTAATTAAGCCTGAGTTCAAAGAACTTGTAGGTGGCGATGTGCAGCTAGCTAAAATGCGCCAAGAAATCGGTCCTATGAGTACTGACGAAAAGAAACTATTATGTATCTCTATTGGTCTACTCGCATTATGGGCTACCGGTGGCAAGCTCCATTCCATCGACACAACAACTACAACAATTGTTGCCATTGCATTATTTTTCTTCCCTAAAATTGGTATTATGGACTGGAAATTTGCACAGCCAAACATCGACTGGGGTTCCATCGTTATGTTTGGTGCTGGTATCGGCCTTGGCTCTGTATTACTTAAAACAAAAGCAGCCACTTGGCTTGCTCAAGTATTCGTAAATGCTTTCTCCCTTGAAAGCGCCAGCGTATTTATTTTAATTGCTGTAATGGCTGCCTTCCTCATTGTCATTCACCTAGGCTTTGCCTCTGCTACAGCCCTCTCCTCTGCTATGATTCCTATCGTAATATCCATCGTAGTAGGTCACAATGCAGAAGGTCTTAACCCAATCGGCGTAACCATGCTCATGCAATACGCTATCTGCTTCGGTCTAGTATTACCAGTAAATTCCCCTCAAGGTATGGTGGCTTACGGTACAGACACATTCGACGTAAAAACATTTATGACTACAGGCATTCCTTTGACCATCATCGGCTATGTAATGATGCTCGTATTTGCACTAACATACTGGCACTGGATTGGTATCGCCTAACACTGTACTTCAAAAAAATAATATCTAAACCAAAAGGCTCTGTCAGAAGACAGAGCCTTTTAAATTCACTATTTTCAATTGATTAATAACCTAAAGAGCACAATATATTTACTCTAAATTAATTCAATACATTATTCTAATTCTTTACCTTTAAGTTCAGGAATTAAGAATACAGTTGCTAGAATATCAAGTACGTAGATAATAGCTAGGAATGCAATTGCTACTTGGTAGGAGTACATAGAGATGATCATGCCTACTACCATTGGGCTAAAGCCGCCTACAGCACGGCCTATGTTAAATAGTACATTTTGAGCTGTTGCACGGGCAGTTGTTGGGTATGCTTCTGCCATCAAGGCACCATAACCACCCATCATACCATTTACAGAGGCCCCTAAAATTGCCCCAGCAAATAGCATAGCTGTTGGATCAGATAGTTGAGAGTAAATCAAAATAGATGCTACAGCACATACTTGGAATAGAATAAATGTAGGTTTACGACCGATTTTATCTGCCAAGCGTCCAAATAGCCAAATACCAACCATCATGCCACATACAGTAACAGCTGTCCATAAACCGGATTTTGTAAGGGAGAAACCTAATTGCTTACTTAAGAAATTAGGTAACCAAATCATAATACCGTAATAACCAAAGTTTTGAACTGATGTTAAAATAGCAACACCAATAGATGTCTTTGTTGTTCTTACATCTTTTACTAATAACTTGAAAGAGTTAGTATGTGAATGTTCCTTAGATTCTTTACTTTGTACAAAGATTTCTGGTTCATGTAGTTTAGCTCGGAATACCCAAGCAACCAAGGCAGGAATAATACCGACCATAAACATGCCGCGCCACCCAATAATAGGAATGAGTAACGGTGTTAACAAAGCGGCTGCTAATACGCCTAATTGCCAACCAAGGGCAACATAACTTGTTGCTTTTGCACGGTGTTTAGCAGGCCAAGCTTCAGCAGCTAAAGCCATGCCAATCCCAAATTCACCACCCAATCCAATACCAGCGATTGTACGGTAAATAAGAAGATCCCAATACCCTTGAGCAAAGGCACAAAGACCTGTAAATACGGCAAAAAGTACGATAGTCCAAGTCAATACGCGAACGCGACCAAACTTATCGGACAAGGTACCAAAGATAAAGCCACCTAGTACGGCACCTACCAAGGTCCACGTTACAAGAGAACCGGCTTGACCTGTAGTTAATCCTAAATCTCCAGAAATTAAGGTTAGCATAAAGCCTAAAATCAAGAGATCAAAACCATCCATTGCATAACCAATAGAGGACCCAATGACTGCTTTCCAGCTGTATGAATTTACTTCTTTCATAATATTTCCTTTCGCTACTCACAGGTAACAATTAAAGAGATAGCCCCCACTATACAAATGGCCAACTCCTAGACTTAAGTCTAATGAAAGGCTTAGTATATGGGGGCTAAATTTATATATGTTTATTTTAACACATATAAGAGATTAGATTATAACCAATTAAATATAACAACTCATCATATCCGCATCAACTATATTGATGGATAAGTCATCTAAATCAATTAGTTACGTTCTTTTATTTCAATTTTAATGGAATTGAAGAATTCATCGAATGGTACGGAACCTAATTCGTCACCACCGTGTTTACGAACGTTAACTGTACCTTCTTCAACTTCTTTATCACCTACAACAAGCATGTAAGGAACTTTTGCCATTTGTGCTTGGCGGATTTTGTAGCCGATTTTTTCGCTACGATCATCCACTTCTACACGTACATAGTCGCGGTGCATTTGTTTTGCCAATTCTTTAGCATATTCAACATGTTTTTCAGAGATAGGCAAGATTTTAACTTGTACAGGAGCCATCCAAGTTGGGAATGCACCTGCATAGTGTTCAGTTAAGATACCGATGAAACGTTCCATGGAACCGAAGCATGCACGGTGAATCATGATAGGACGATGTTTTTGACCATCTTCACCAACATATTCAATTTGGAAACGTTCAGGCAAGTTCATATCCAATTGGATAGTACCACATTGCCATGTACGACCTAAGGAGTCTTCGATATGGTAGTCAAGTTTAGGACCATAGAATGCACCATCGCCAGGGTTGATTACGTAAGGAATACCTTTTGCTTCAATGGCATTGCGCAATGCTTCTGTAGCTGCTTCCCAGATTGCATCATCACCCATTGCATTGTCTGGTTTAGTAGACAATTCAACATGGTATTTCAAGCCGAATTGGCTATAAATACGGTCGAACAATTCGATAACTTTCATCAATTCAGATTGCATTTGATCTGGCAACATGAATACGTGAGCATCATCTTGTGTAAATGCACGTACACGGAATAAGCCGTGTAAAGCACCGGACAATTCATGACGGTGTACTAAACCAAGTTCAGCGTAACGCAATGGGAAGTCACGGTAAGAATGCATTTCGTTTTGGTAAACCAAGATACCGCCTGGGCAGTTCATTGGTTTAATTGCATATTCTTCATCATCAATGATTGTAGTGTACATATTTTCACGGTAATGGAACCAGTGACCAGATGTTTCCCACAATTGTTTATTTAAGATGATTGGTGTACGAATTTCTTCGTAATCAAATTCATGGTGAACTTCACGCCAGAAGTTTTCCAATTCGTTGCGTAGTGCCATACCTTTTGGTAAGAAGAATGGGAATCCAGGACCTTCTTCTTTGATAACGAACAAGCCAAGTTCTTTACCAAGTTTACGATGGTCACGTTTAGCTGCTTCTTCAAGCAAGTGAAGGTATGCATCAAGTTCTTCTTTCTTTTCAAATGCTGTACCGTAAATACGTTGCAACATTTTATTCTTTTCATCGCCGCGCCAGTATGCACCTGCAATGCTTTGTAATTTGAAAGCTTTCACCTTACCAGTGGATGCTACGTGAGGACCTGCACAAAGATCGATGAAATCGCCTTGAGCGTAGCAAGAGATAACTGCATCTTCGGGAAGATCTTCGATCAATTCTACCTTGTAGTCTTCATTTTTAGATTTGAAGAACTCGATAGCTTCTTGACGAGACATTACAGATTTAGTGATAGGCAAGTTTTCTTTTACAATACGGCTCATTTCCTTTTCGATTTTACCCAAATCTTCAGGAGTCAAAGTATGTTCCATATCGATATCATAGTAGAAACCTTTATCGATAGCAGGGCCGATAGCTAATTTAGCTTCAGGCCATAAGCGTTTAACTGCTTGAGCCAAGATATGAGAAGCTGTGTGGCGCAAAGTATGTTTACCACCATCTTCTTCGAATGTTAAGAATGCTACTTCAGAACCATCAACGAGTTCTTCGCGAAGGTCTGTTAATTCGCCATTTACGTTTGCAGCTAGTACTTTTTTAGCCAAGCTGTTAGATAATTGTTTTACTGCTTCCCCAAGAGTAGTGCCAGCAGCGTATTCCTTAGCACTACCATCAGGTAAAATGATTTTTACATCTGCCATTTTAATTTCCTCCAATTATTATCTAGGATAGACTGGATTTTTGTAATAAAAAAAGACCCTCTATCCCTACAAAACAAGGGACGAAGATCATTCGCGGTTCCACCCTAGTTAACTACCTATACGAATATATGTGTATAGTTAATTCACTTCATTAAGCCCGATAACGGTGGCGGCCGTATTTGCCTACTTAGGTTCGACAAATCAGTTTAAAGGGGGTAACTCTGATATATGTGTAAGGCATTTCCAGCATCAGCCTCTCTCTGGTACACAGGGATATGAGAATCATGTCCTTTGCATAACTTTTACTAGATTATAGTATCATAGAGAATTAAAAAATTCAATACAGTGTAACTGTAAATTTCACAAAATCTATAAATTAAAGAAACACCTTTAAACACACCAAATAGAAACGGCCCGATATAACTGATATGTACCCCCTTTACGGGTTGTCCATTAAAAGGGGTACATATGAAACTCGAGCCGTTTATTAAGATTATCATATATACGCTAACCAATGTAGCTGTACTACAGCTCACTGTACATGAGCTAGATTATTAGCGTTTGAAGTTTGTAGATAACATAGCACCAATTACTTTTTCCAATTTGCTATTGGAAAGATCTGGGCCTTTGTATAATGTTAAGAGTACATCGTTAGAGTTATCTTGTTTAGAAACCATCATAACACCACTACCACGAGCACCGTTATCGTCGTAATCTTTTGCTACGATAACGAGGTTCAAATAATGGTCCTTCATATATGTGTACACTTTACTTGTACGTGCAGAGGAACCAATCATTTTTGCCATGCTCATACCACGGTTGAATACGATTGTATTTGCATTATGTGGGTTTGCCGCTAATTGTTGTTTTTCCTCTTCATTTAAAGGCATGAGATTCACCATGAGGGAATCACCCATTTTACCACGGAACATAGCTGGCATTGTTTCGCGCACGTCTTCAGGAATACCTGTGTCAGCAGTCAATTTTAATTCCTTAGGAACAGTCATGTATAGAACGCCCTTGCTGTTTCGGCCTACCTCTGTTGTACTGAGGTCTACGGCGCTAAGCATAATGGAGTCTTTAATAGTAGCTACTTGGTTTGCCAATGGCTTTTCAGGAATGCCACGGCTTGCCAATTGTACATCACCAGACTTAGTTTTTTTCAACGTTTCTACATTCCAGTTAGCCCCTTTTTTGTCGGCGTCGCTAGCTTCTGTGAAAGCATTCGCTCCATCTTTTGTACCTACATACACATAAGTTTGAGCTGGGATAATTGTATCTGGTGCACCAGTTTTATTGAAAGCAGCACCATATACTACATTAGGGATCACAGAGGAACCAATTTGTAAGTTGTTACTAGTTTGGCTTTCCACATCAAAGTTGATATTGCCAGTGAAGGTCATATCAGGACCATGATTGATGACTACTACATCCCCTGCTTGAGGAATGACAACAGGACCTACAGGACCCGCCATAGCTACCCCCGCCATAGAGACACTAAGGCAAGCTGTTAATAATGCACGTTTCAAAATAGATTGTTTCATAGATATACTCTCATTTCTCTATAGTGACATAATCAGATAGGCTAGTTAATATTTCAATGGCTAATGGTTTTGTAGATGGTGTACAGCGCAACATGCACCGCCCACTCGTATCTACAGAGGTCATAACACCTAAATATTCATAGCCTTCAATGATGCGATTGATATAGTTTGTATGCTTCGGCTCAAGATGAAAGAACACATACGCCTCTTCCCCAGAGGTCTCTAGATCTGGTACATCGGGAAATGCACCGATAGATTTACTCGGTTCTAATGGTGTACCACGCATAATTACTCCGCTTTAGGTTTGCACTCACGACGCATCATGGAGTACGGTTCAAGTGGTGTATCCATGTAAATACGCACTTTCATTTGAGCATGTGGAGCTACATCGATTGGGTTACCATCTTCATCTGTCATTTTTTTAATTACAGTCTCAACAAGCTCACCCTTAGGTTGGCAGAATTCTACTTTATCGCCTACCTTGAAGTTATTACGTTGTTCAAGATCAACGTATTTTTCTTCTTCGTTATAACCCAAAACTAAACCGATGAAATCATGGCTTTGCGTATTTGTAGATTTACCATAGTTTTGAGCAGTTTCGTCAGGACGGCCTTCTGCAAAGCCATCTGTATATGGACGGTGAGAAATCTTTTCTAATTCTGCAATCCATTCTGGACGAACATACCAATCTTTACCTTCTTTAAGGTATGTATCGATAGCTGTACGGTAAACCTTTGCTACTGTTGCACAGTAGTGAACAGATTTCATACGACCTTCGATTTTGAGGCTGTCGATACCAGCTTCATATAAGTCTGGAATACGGTGAATCAAGCACAAGTCTTTAGAGTTAAAGATATATGTACCATGCTCATCTTCTTCGATTGGATAGTATTCACCAGGTCGGTTAGATTCAACAAGGGAGTATTTCCAACGACAAGATTGAGAACATTGCCCACGGTTCGCATCGCGGTTGCCTGTCATGTAGTTAGATAATAGGCAACGGCCAGAGTAAGAAATACACATAGAACCATGTACGAAGGATTCAATTTCGATATCTACATTATCTTTCATTTCTTTAAGGTCAGCCAAGGATACTTCACGAGCCGCTACTACGCGTGTAGCACCAAGTTCTTTCCACATTTGAACTGTGTGCCAGTTTGTAGTAGATGCTTGTGTACTTACGTGAAGTTCAAGGCCTGGAGCAACGCGTTTAGCAAGACTGAAGATACCCATGTCGGCAACGATAATCGCATCAACACCGATGCTTTCAAGGAATTTCAAATAATCCTCTAAACCTTCAAAGTCCTCATTGTGAGGAATGATGTTACATGTAACATGGATTTTTTTACCATGAGCATGTACGAACTCTACGGCTTCCTTCAATTCCTCGTCGGAGAAGTTAGAGTTACCTGCGCGCAAGCCAAAACGTTTGCCTGCACAATATACGGCATCCGCACCATAGCGAATAGCCATTTTAAGCTTGTCCATATTACCGGCTGGACAAAGCAATTCCATAAAATGTTCTGCCATTATTTGTTGTGCCCTTTCCACACACTCACACTCATGCCATCACCCATAGGGTAAATGGTAGTGTTAAACAATTCTTTATTTTCAACATATGTTAAGTATTCTTTTAACCGTTTTACGATAGTTTTGAACCGTTTTGGCGGCTCCTTATCGCCCCTTACATAGCCTCTAAAGAGTACATTGTCCGCTAGGATAACGCCTCCTTCTTTCACATGTGGCAAAATGAGCTCTAACTGTTTTAGATACTGCCCTTTAGGACCATCTAAAAATACGAGATCATATTCACCAGTGAGTTCCGTTAAGACTTGAGACGCATCACCTTTCAGCAATGTAATTTTGTCAGCATAATCGGATTGGTTAATATAATATTTCGCCATTTCGTGACGCACATCATCTAGTTCAATAGATGTAATATGCCCCTCTTCTTTATCGAGTAGCGGAGCCATCAATAAAGCGGAGTAACCAATGGCGGTGCCCACCTCTAACACAGAGGTGGGCCGGTACAAACCTATTAATTCTTCAAATAGATGAACCTCAGATTCTCGCAGAATCGGTACATCATTAATCATCGCGTAAATACGCTGTTCATTTAAAATATCATTTAATGTCATGAAAGTAGATTAAATCTCCTACATTACTTAGTACTATTATCACCAGGAATTACAAGCGTAGAGCGATCAACAGATTCAGCTGGTTTCACTTCAATACGAGGTGCTTGTTGCGTACTTGGTACAACATTTTGCATAGATTCTGGAACTGGTGTTGTAGTCGGTACATAAGAGTTAGAACCAGAAGATTGTGTAGCTGGCGCAGATTGAGCTGGTGCTTGCGGAGCTGGTGTTGGTGCTGGAATTTCAGCAGCTGGAACCGTTGTTGGTGTGTATTTGTACGTAGGTTCCACATCAACATATTGAGAATCTGCTTCCACAGCCTCTTCAGAGCTATAGTTATAGTTAGGCTCTGTCGTTGCCACAGCCACGTCATAGTTAGGACCTGCTTGTACGGCTGCTCCTGTATTAGAGGAAGTAGCTGTATCATTACCATAAATTTTATGAACCGCCGCTAAATGTTCTTCGTATGTTTTAGAGAAGTGGTTATGCCCCTCTTTATCAGCTACAAAGTATAAGTAATCAGTATCTTCAGAATGCAATACTGCATCTAACGCCTTTTTACCAGGGTTAGCAATTGGTCCTGGTGGCAAACCTTTAGACACATATGTATTATATGGACTTTGCAATTGGGTATCGCCAATTGTTACATCTTCCTTCGCATAACCTAATACGTAGGAAATAGTCGCATCAGATTGCAATGGAATACCATGGGCTAACCGTTTTTTAAATACCCCTGCAATTGTTGGACGATCTGCATCAAATAAAGATTCTCGTTCAACGATAGACGCCAAGGTTACAAAGTCATGAATACTCATATGTTGAGCTTGAATTTGTTTCTTCACAGCTGGTGTGAGGTAACGATTCATTTCATCAGCCATCATTTGAATGACCTCTCGTGGCGTTGCCCCTACTGGAATTTCATAAGTACTTGGGAATAAGAAACCTTCCACAGGATATGTAGCTGGTCTTGTACCCTTCATATATGGATATGGTACAAAGGTTTTAGCTTCCGCTAAGAAGTCCTTTGCTTTCATAATTTGATTTTTTTCTAGAACGATAGCAATATCCCCAACGGTATATCCTTCAGGAATGGTAACACGAATCGATTCTACATGACCTTCTTGTAATAAAGAAATGAGTTCTCGTACAGTTACCTTATTAGGAATTTGGTAATGACCAGTTTGAAGTTTATCATTAGTACCGCTCAAATATAACCAAAGCTTAAAGCCTTGCGTAGAACGAATGAGACCTCGTTCATAGAGCATATCTGCAATTTCAGTGCCAGTTTGCCCCTTTTCAATGACAAGTACCTGAGTACCATCATCTTGTGCAAAGGTATTTGGCACTAAATAGATTGCACCAAGGCCACCTGCGATAATTAATACGCCTACAATAATAAGGATTAAAATATATCTTAAGGCTTTTCTCACGATGTTGAGTTCCTTTCTGTAACATAACAGTATTTATCACTTTATTATACCATAAAGTCTATATTTCCCCTACATTTAAGGACATTATCTTATTATCGTCCCCAATTATGTTATATATCAATTATAGCCATCTCTTATGCTACTAGTATGAAGGGAAAATATATAGATATAATTCATCTTCTATTATAAAGCGTTTATGTATAACAAATAAAAATAGCGCATTGTCCTAAGACAACACGCTAGATTTACGAGGAAGTGACTACTCGCCATCTTCCATTTCTTCATACAATTTTACTAGAGTTTCAAAGTTATCGTCATCTTCATCTAAAGGTACGTATTCTTCTACGCCTTCTTCATTTTTTTCGATGCGAGCCAAGATCATGTATGTGTCATCTTGACCTTCATGGTCAGCCTCTTCATCTTGTACATGTACAAGAACAGCATATTCTTGGCCTTCATGGCTCAAGATAATATCCTCTGTGAAATACTGTTTGTTACCGTTTTCATCTTCGAATTCCAAGTAATATACTTCGCCTTCAAAATTTTGGTCAACCATCGGAAACCCTCCTTAAGAAAAATACTTATTTATTAAACTGCAAGCGATCTAAATATCCTTGCAAAATTACAACCGCTGCCATTTTATCAATAACGGACTTACGTTTTTTACGACTCACGTCAGCTGCAATGAGTTGGCGTTCAGCCATAACAGTAGATAACCGCTCATCCCAATATGTTACAGGTAAATCGATGACTTCTTTCATCTTTTCGACAAACTCTTCGGTCTTTTCAGCCCGTTCACCTTTTGTACCATTCATATTTTTCGGCATACCTACTACTAATTCATGTACTTCATATTCAGCAATGAGTTCTTGTAAGCGATTAAAGTCTTTTTCAAGAGATGTTCTACGAATGGTTTCAATACCTTGTGCTGTCATGAGCAGTGCATCACTACAGGCAATGCCGATAGTACGGCTGCCCACATCTAATGACATAATTCTCATTATAGTTGTTTTGCCTTTGCGTATTCTTTCAACAATTCCTCAATCAAGTCATCTCGTTCTAAACGGCGGATATCAGAACGCGCATTATTATAGCTTGTAATGTACGCTGGATCCCCAGAAATTAGATAGCCTAAGATTTGATTAATTGGATTGTAACCTTTTTCTTGAATAGATTGATAAACACGAGTGAGAACCTCTTCAGCAGTCATCGGTTCATCGTCTACTTTACGGAATAACATAGTTTCATCAGAAACTTTCATCGTATCCCTCCTTTTTATTACATTGGCAGGTTCCACTGTAAAAGTGAAACCTCGCCTCCTATTATACTTGAATTAAAGCTACAAAGTCAGTAACTTTTTATGCATTATAAAAAATTTCTATAACAGATACAAGTATAATTATAAAATTATATGCCTATTGTAACATAGATGTTAACGCTTCACCACCAGCTTTTAATGCATCCATCAATTTAGCTGGTTCTTTACCGCCTGCTTGAGCCATATCTGGACGGCCACCGCCATTACCACCAGCAACTTGAGCTGCGGCTTTTACGATATTACCGGCTTTAGCACCTTTAGCCACTACATCTTTAGAGACTTTACATACAAAGTTAACTTTGTCATCACCCATAGCACCGCCTACAAGTACTACGCCAGAGCCATTTAATTTATCAAGGCCCATATCAGCTAGATCACGTAATTCATCAATAGAAGAAGCTTTTACAGAAGCCGCTACAAATGCTACATCGCCAATCATAACCTTGCCAGCAATGATATCAGCTGCACCAGCAGCAGAAAGCTCTTTACGAATTTGTTCTAATTCTTTAGCTGTTTCTTTTGCTTCTGCCAATACTTGATGTAAGCGTTCTTCTACTTGAGGCGCTTTAGTTTTAAGTTCGCCTGCCATACGTTCGATAGTTAAACGATCATGTTTTGCTGCATCAAGAGCTGCACGTCCTGTAATCGCTTCAATACGACGTACACCAGAACCGATACCTGCTTCAGATGTTAAGCGGAAAGAACTAATGAAAGCTGTGTTGCCTACATGAGAACCACCACATAATTCAACGGAGAAGCCAGGAACCTCTACAACGCGAACTACGTCTCCATATTTATCGCCAAAGAGTGCCATCGCACCTTTCGCTTTTGCTTCGTCCATGGACATTTCAGCAATAGCTAGGTCTGTAGCTTTTAAAATCTCTTCATTTACAAGAGCTTCGATTTGATCAAGTTCCTCTTGTGTTACAGGGGAGAAATGAGTGAAGTCAAAGCGCAAGTAATCAGGAGTTACTAGAGAACCAGCTTGGTTAACATGCTCTCCTAGAACCTTTTTCAATGCTGCATGTAACAAGTGTGTTGCTGTATGATTGCGGGCCATTGCTGCGCGACGATTTGTATCCACTTCAAGTGTTACATCATCACCTTCAGAGATAGAACCTTCTACAACAGTACCAATATGATATACAGTGCCTTCAGGTAAACGTTTTGTATTATGAACCTCTACCTTACCCATTGGGCCAACGATAAAGCCTGTATCACCCAATTGACCGCCCCCTTCAGCATGGAATGGAGTAGTGCGTACGATAACAGTAATTTCATCGCCATCAGCTGCTGTTTGCAAGCGTTCAGAACCCTTACCAAGCATCAATACAGAGGATGCAGTTTCTGCTTCATCTTCAACAAGTTCTTCGTCTTTCAAGAACGTAATGTCTGGTGTTGCTACCTTCGCATCTTCTTTTACGCGAGCTTCACGAGCGCGTTCGCGTTGTTCCTTCATAGCTGCTTCAAAACCTTCATGGTCGATTGTAAAGCCGCGTTCAGAAGCAATTTCTTCTGTTAATTCCCAAGGGAATCCATATGTATCATATAGTTTAAATACTTCTGTGCCAGGAACTACAGTAGCTTTTTCAGCTGCCAGTGTATCAATCAAGGAGTTTAATAACTCAAGACCTTGTTCCAATGTTTGGTTGAAGCGTTCTTCTTCATTTTGTACAACACGTTTAACGAAGTCTTGTTTTTCTGCGATGGATTTAATACCAGGGCCAAGAATGTCTACGACTACATCAATAAGTGGTGTTAAGAAGATACCTTCAATACCAAGCAAACGGCCATGACGTACAGCACGACGTAAAATACGACGTAATACGTAACCACGACCTTCGTTGGATGGCAATACGCCATCAGAGATCAATGCAGTAACAGCACGAGCGTGGTCAGCAATAACCTTCAAAGAAACATCTGTATTTGGATCTTCGTTATATGTAACACCAGCGCGTTTTGCAGTCGCTTCGATGATTGGGTAAATCAAATCAGTTTCAAAGTTTGTTTTACAACCTTGTAATACGGAAGCCAATCGTTCAAGACCAGCGCCAGTATCGATGTTTTTATGTTGCAATGGTTCGTAGGAACCATCTGGCATTTTATTGAATTGTGTGAATACTAAGTTCCAGATTTCGAGGTAACGGTCGCAGTCACAACCTGGTGCACAGTTAGGATCATCACAACCATGTTCAGGACCTTGATCGAAGAAGATTTCACTATCAGGACCGCATGGGCCTTCACCAATTTCCCAGAAGTTATCTTCAAGGCGTGTAATGTGACTTTCTTCTACGCCACAGTCGTTGTGCCATGTATCATATGCTTCTTGGTCATCCGGATATACAGTTACATATAATCTATTTTTGTCGAGTTTAATAACTTCAGTTAAGAACTCCCATGCCCAGTGAATCGCTTCTTTTTTGAAGTAATCACCGAAGGAGAAGTTACCAAGCATTTCAAAGAATGTATGGTGACGAGCTGTGCGGCCTACGTTTTCAAGGTCACCAGTACGCATACATTTTTGGCTTGTTGTAATACGATGACAAGGAGGTACCAATTTACCTGTAAAGAAAGGCTTCAATGGCGCCATACCTGCCCCGATCAATAATAGAGACGGATCGTTTTCTGGAATAAGAGAAAAACTATCTAATTTTAAATGTCCTTTGCTTTCAAAAAACTGCAAGTATGCTTGACGCAGTTCATTACCCTTCATGTGTATATTCCTCCTAAAATTATTTACTCTTCATTATAACGTAAAACCGATATAAAATCTATCAAAAACATTGAGGTCATGCGGAGTTCCTATACTTTTACAATGAGAAAAGTTAGGATAAAATTCAAGATTTACATAAACGAAAAAGAGGTTATACAAATCAACAGAACATAATTGATTCGTATAGCCTCTTTTAAAGCTAGTTATATATTAGCTTAGATAACGCGTTTTGCGCCGATATAGCGTTCACCCCAATAGCCAGTATCAAGATCTGCTACTGCTACACCACGACTGGAAGTGGCGCTGATGAACTTGCCATCACCAATATAAATACCGGAGTGAGACGGACCTGGTTCATATGTTTCAAAGAATACCAAATCCCCGGCTTTCAAGTTTGCACGAGAAACTTCAACACCTACGTTATATTGTTCATCTGCCAAACGTGGTAAAGAGATACCTTGTTTTGCAAATACATATTTAACATAACCAGAGCAGTCAAAACCACTTGGAGTAGTACCACCAAATACATATGGTACACCGCGATATTTGTCCGCTTCTGCCAAGATAGCGTGGATGCTATTTGGTGTTTCGCTTTTCGTAATATTATTTAATTTAATGTTTTTGCCAGTAATGGATTGACCTGCGATACGACGAGACGTCGCATTGCTGTTTGTGAAAGCGGATTTCGTCGCCACTGCTTTAGTCGCCGCATTTTGAGTCAATACTGCCTTCGTAGAACGAGGAGCGCTCATCAATGCATTATACGTAGCAGGACCTACGATACCGTCCACTGGTAAGCCACGATCTTGTTGAAACAGACGAACTGCCCATTTCGTTTCTTTACCATATACACCATTTTTATCTGTAGCATTATAACCGTGTTTAATTAGTTGTTGTTGAACCGCTGTAACACTTTTGCCCTTATCACCATATTGTAATGTTGTTGCACCTACCATGGCTGTTGTGGCACACACAAAAGTTAATGTTAATGCCGTTATTTTAACCTTACTATATTTTGACTTCATATGCTTCCTTTCCAAAAACTTTTAAAGTAAGTTATTTATTCAAAATATACTAACCGTCTATTTATTTGCATTCACAAATACAGCTAGTCTTCTTTGCTTTTGTTAGTATAAGTCTCAGGTGCCATAAACACATCTGCACTACTAGGTCCAAGTAATGGAGCCTCTTCATGCTCATCAAAGTTTATAGCTGACTTAACCCAATACAAAGGCCGTTGCTTCACCTCTTCAAAAATACGACCTACATACTCGCCAATAATTCCCAGTCCGACGAGTTGAATCCCACCAATGAACAAAATTGATACGCCCAAGGTAGTCCATCCATTCAAGGCTTGACCCGTAAGATATACATACAAGAGGTGCAATATAAGCAAGAAGCTCAACCCACCACATAGTACACCGACGTACAAAGCAGCCCGTAAAGGAACTCTTGAAAAGGCGGTTACCCCATCGAGAGCAAATCGTATCATTTTACGCACACTAAACTTTGAGACCCCTGCAAAACGAGGTGGCGCTACAAAGTGCAACTCAGCTTGTCTATACCCTAAGGCACCGACAATACCGCGCAAGAAACGACCATGTTCTCTGAACCGTTTCAACGTGCCCAATGCTTTACTATTCATGAGGCGGAAATCAGATCCCCCTTCAACAATAGGAACATCGGCCATTTTGTTCATTAGTTTGTAATAATACTTAGACGTGAAAGATTTAGCCCAACTAGCATCTTCAGTTGAATCGCGTATGGTGCGCACCACATCATACCCCGATTCCCACAACCGAACAAGTTCAGGAATCAAAGCTGGTGGATGCTGCATGTCACCGTCCATTGTAATAACTGCATCTCCATGAGCATAATCAAGACCACAAGTAAGCGCAGTCTGATGCCCAAAATTACGAGCAAGCAATAACACTTTGACATGTTTATCATTGTAAGCAATTTCACGCAATATCATAGATGACGAATCACTAGAACCGTCGTCTACAAAGATTAGTTCATAATCGTACGTGAGCCCTGACATAACATCAGTTACAGCTTTATAAAAATTCGCTATGTTCTCTTCTTCGTTATATACAGGCACTACAATAGAAAGTAACATAAATCCTCCAAAGTATTTTACTCACATATTTTAAGTTAATTAGTAAATTAAGGCAAATCGTCAAGGTTAACAATAGGCGAATTTATATCTACAAATTCAGTAAATAAGCGATTTCTTCGTACTCTACCGCTTTTCCTCTTCATTTACCTTATATATAAGTATATCAAATAAGTAAAATATCATTTTATATATGAAGCTACTTAACAAATAGTATTATAAAATAAATTTATATCAGTAAAAAGATAATAAATGCTTTTATTAACTATATAAATCAAGAATTAATCAAAAAATCAAATATATTTTATACATCAAATACAAGAAATTCAACTAATTTCATT
>NZ_CALJSP010000086.1:0-1101 GCF_937975875.1 Veillonella dispar
ATTCTACCGGTTGTAACGGTAGATAGCTTTGATGAAGGTCTCGATGTATGCTTGATGTTAGAAGCGGGCTTACATCATACGGCAACAATGCATTCCTTAAATATGGAACGCCTCAATCGGATGGCCCGTAAAATGAAAACATCTATTTTTGTTAAGAATGGTCCATCCTATGCAGGGCTTGGTTTTAGTGGTGAAGGTACGACAACCTTTACAATTGCTACACCTACTGGGGAATCTACTACATCAGCACGCTGCTTTGCACGCCGTCGTAGATGTTGCTTAACAACAGGGTTCAATATTCGATAGGTGGTGAGCATATGAATAAATGGACTTTTCCAACCCAAATTTATGCAGGACCAGATTCGTTGAATCGTCTTACAGAATTTAATAATGAATCCATCCTTATCATATGTGATCCATTTTTAAAAGATTCTCCGAGCCTTACCTATGTGATGGGCTTAATGGACAGTAAAAATAAAGTAACTATCTACACTGATGTGGTACCTGATCCGCCCATAACGCATGTAGTAAAGGGCATTGAATTTATGGAAGGTATCAAACCGACCGTTATCATTGCCATAGGTGGTGGCTCTTGCATTGATATGAGCAAAGGGATTGCTTATTTTGGTCGTAAATTAAAGCATATGGATATCAAATCCTTTATTGCCGTGCCTACGACTAGCGGCACAGGATCTGAAGTAACCGCCTTTGCTGTTCTTACTGATAGCGAAACACAGATTAAGTATCCTCTTGTGGATGATGCGGTATTACCTGATGAAGCTTTGTTAACGCCATTGTTTGTAAAAACATCTCCACCAAGTGTTACTGCTTTTAGTGGTATGGATGTACTAGTTCATGCGCTAGAAGCCTATGTAGCGACTGCTGCTAATAACTTTACCGATGCATTGGCACAACAGGCGATTGAGCTTGTCTTTGAATATTTGCCAAAATGTCATAAACCAACAGCTACAGAGCATGACCGCATGTCTATGCACGAAGCATCATGCCTTGCAGGGCTTTCCTTTAACAAGGCTGGCGTAGGTATCGTTCATGCTATGGCTCATCAGCTGGGAGGACAATTCCATGTGCCTCATGGTCTAG
>NZ_CALJSP010000087.1:0-12883 GCF_937975875.1 Veillonella dispar
TTAAGTGAAGAAAGTCTTATATTCTCCGGATGTGATTGAAAAATTACAAGAGATAAAGCAGAATATAAGAGTCAAGTACGGTGTACAAACATCTAATAAAATTATTAAAAATATAAACACTTATACTATTTCAGGTTTTAATAACATAAATTTTATTAGACCAACATATTCTAAGATTGAAATTTTAGTATATGACATAAACGTAGATAGTATAAGTGTTTTCTTATTGTTATACTTTGATTTTTTGACTAATTAATTAAAAATATTGAATTGTCTTTTTGACTAAATAGGTATTATTTGACTTTTTAAGGATTTTTTTGCTTGACAATTTTTTCCAATGTGATAATATTATACATGCGATTAGCACTCAAAGTTTATGAGTGCTAACAAGAGGTGTCATTATGGATGAAAGAAAACAGCGCATCTTGCGAGCCATAATTGAAGACTACGTTAAATCTGCTGAACCGGTAGGGTCAAGAACCATTGCTAAGAATTATAATCTTGGTATAAGTCCGGCAACAGTGCGAAATGAAATGTCCGATTTAGAGGAGTTAGGCTATTTGGAGCAACCTCATACATCGGCTGGACGTATTCCTTCAGCTAAAGGCTATCGCTTATATGTTGACTCTATGTTGAGTCGACAACCTGTTCCATTACAGGATGCTGAAAAAATTGAAATGTTATGGAAACATTCCAATGGATCAACGAGTGAGCTCTTCTTAAATATGGCTAAATTATTATCACAAGTAAGCCATAGCATGAGTTTATTCTTAGCTCCAGCTCATGATAGAGCATTAATCAAATACATTCATGTGTTGCCCCTCGATTCACATCAAGCAGTTATGGTTGTCATTACTGAGACAGGAGCTCTTGATAATGAATTGATGTACTTTACTGAAGGCGTTTCGCCTGATGTATTACAAAGTTTGGCTATGCAATTTAGCAATGCATTACAGAATGTAAGTATTGGTCATGTAACGGCTGAAGCGTTAGGAACACTTTTGATTCATATGGAAGGACCCCAAGGGATTTTGATGATCCTTTCAGAAACATTATTACGAGCAATTAATAAACGTAAGTTGTTCTATTCTGTAGGTACCACGGAGTTGTTAAATCAACCAGAGTTTAAGTCTGTTGAAAAAGTACAACCCTTACTTTCATTAGTGGAAGAGCAAAATCAATTGGGACAACTTTTAAAGGATGATTCACCTACACCTGTGAAGGTAAAGATTGGCGATGAAAATGATACTGAAGCACTACATTCTATGAGTGTGGTACAAGCTGATTTCACAAATCAAGATCAGCCTATTGGTACACTTGCTATTCTAGGACCGACACGTATGGAATACGGTCGTATTATTGGAATGTTGTCTCACATGAAACATATGATGGAATCTATGGTAAAAGAACAAAAATAGAAAGGGTATATAATGGCTGAAGAACAAGACATTAAACAAGAAACAGTAGACGAAACAGCAAATGCTACTAATGTAGAGGAACCGGCTGTGGAAGAAACTGAAGAAGTTGTTGCTGACGCTGCTCACGTATTAGATGAGCTTAAAGCAGATTTCGATAATCGATATAAGCGTTTGCAAGCTGACTTTGAAAACTTCAAACGTCGTACTAATCAAGAAAAAGAGCAACTTGCAGGATATGTTAAAGGGGATGTGCTTACAGATTTACTTCCTGTATTAGATAACTTTGAACGAGCTGTTCAAAGTCCCGCAGAAGGTGATGCTAAGGTATTCCTTGATGGATTTATCATGATTCATCAAAACTTGATGGCTATGTTATCTAAACATGGTTTAGCCGTTATCGATGCGGTTGGTAAACCATTTGATCCAAATTTCCATCAAGCGATTATGCGAGTGCCGTCAGATGAATATGAATCTGATACGGTATGTGAAGTATTACAAACTGGCTATACTGTTGATGGTCGTTGTATTCGTCCAGCAATGGTAAAAGTTGTTGAATAGATTATAAAGGTTTTAGGAGGCATATATTATGGCAAAGGTAATTGGTATTGACTTAGGTACTACAAACTCTTGTGTTGCGGTTATGGAAGGCGGCGAGCCTACGGTTATTACTAACCAAGAAGGCGCGCGTACAACTCCTTCCGTTGTTGGTTTTGCAAAAAATGGCGAACGTTTAGTTGGTCAATTAGCAAAACGTCAAGCTGTATCTAACCCAGAAAACACAATCATTTCTATTAAACGTCACATGGGTACTGACTACAAAGTAACTGTAGAAGGTAAATCTTATACACCACAAGAAATTTCTGCTATGATTCTTCAAAAAATCAAAGCTGATGCAGAAGCTTACTTGGGCGAACCTGTAAAACAAGCTGTTATTACAGTTCCAGCATACTTTACAGATGCTCAACGTCAAGCTACAAAAGACGCTGGTGCGATTGCTGGTCTTGAAGTACTTCGTATCATCAACGAACCTACAGCAGCTGCTCTTGCATATGGTGTAGATAAAGATGAAGACGGTAAAGTTCTTGTATTTGACCTTGGTGGTGGTACATTCGACGTATCTATCCTTGAACTTGGTGATGGCGTATTTGAAGTATTGGCAACATCTGGTAACAACCATCTTGGTGGCGATGACTTCGACCAACGCATTATGAACTACCTTATTGAAGAATTCAAAAAAGAAACTGGTATCGATTTATCCAATGATAAATTAGCTGATCAACGTTTAAAAGAAGCTGCTGAAAAAGCTAAAATTGAATTATCTGGCGTAGCTAGCACAAATATCAACTTGCCATTCATCACAGCTGATGCTACTGGTCCTAAACACTTGGATGTAACATTGACTCGTGCTAAATTCGAAGAATTGACAGCTGATTTGGTACAAGCTACTATTGAACCTACTCGTAAAGCTATGAACGATGCTGGTTTATCTGCATCCGATATCGATAAAGTATTGTTAGTTGGTGGTTCTAGCCGTATTCCAGCTGTACAAGAAGCTATTAAAAAAGTATTGGGTAAAGAACCAACTAAAAACGTTAACCCTGATGAATGTGTAGCTATCGGTGCTGCTATTCAAGGTGGTGTATTAGTAGGTGAAGTAAAAGACGTATTGTTACTTGATGTAACTCCATTGTCTCTTGGTATCGAAACAATGGGTGGTGTATTCACACGTATTATCGATCGTAACACTACAATTCCTACATCTAAATCTCAAGTATTCTCCACTGCAGCAGATAACCAACCATCTGTAGATATCCATGTATTGCAAGGTGAACGTGAGTTCGCAGCAGATAATAAAACATTGGGTCGCTTCAACTTGGATGGTATCCCAGCAGCTCCTCGTGGGGTTCCTCAAATCGAAGTAACATTCGATATCGATGCTAACGGTATCGTACACGTAAAAGCTAAAGATTTGGGTACTCAAAAAGAACAAAAAATTACAATTACTTCTTCTAGCGGCTTGAAAAAAGACGAAATCGAACGCATGGTTAAAGAAGCTGAAGCTCATGCAGCAGAAGATAAAGCTAGAAAAGAAGAATTAGATGTTAAAAACAATGCAGATTCCTTGGTATACCAAGCTGAAAAAGCATTGAAAGAACTTGATGGTAAAGGCGATACTGCTTTATTGAAAGAAGTGGAAGAAGCAAAAGATAAATTGAAAAAATCTATCGAAGCTGGCAACATCGAAGAAATCAAAAAAGATAGTGAAGCTTTGGAACAACCATTACATAAATTAGCAGAACAAATGTATGCAGCAGCACAACAAGCTCAACAAGCAGCTGGTGGTGCAGATCAAGGTCAACAACAAACAAAATCTGATGACAATGTAGTTGATGCTGATTACACAGTAGTGGATGACGACAAGAAATAAGAAGGGTTGGTAACTAATGGCACGTGATTATTATGACATCTTAGGGGTTAGCAAAAATGCCTCTCAAGATGAAATCAAAAAAGCCTTCCGTAAAAAGGCACGCCAATACCATCCAGATGTAAATAAAGATAATCCAAAGGAAGCGGAAGCAAAGTTTAAAGAAGCTAACGAAGCTTACGAAGTATTGTCTGACGAAACTAAAAAAGCTCAATATGACCAATTCGGCCACGACGCCTTCAAACAAGGAGGCGGCGCTGGCGCCGGTGGTTTCCAAGGTGGCTTTGGCGGTTTCGGTGGTCAAGCTGGCGGCTTTGGTGATATCTTTGGCGACATTTTTGGTGGCATGTTTGGCGGTGGACGCCAACAACAAGGCCCTCAAAAAGGCAATGACTTGCGCGAAGATATTGATATTTCCTTTGAAGATGCAGCCTTTGGTAAATCTATGGAAATAGAAGTGCATCGTCATGAAGAATGTGATCACTGTCATGGTACTGGTGGTGAACCAGGATCTCGTGTCGATACTTGTCCAAACTGTCATGGTTCTGGTCAAGAAGCGGTTATTCAAAATACTCCATTTGGACGTATGCAATCCGTTCGCACTTGTTCCCGCTGTCATGGTACTGGTAAAAGCATTGAAAAACCTTGTTCCAAATGTCGTGGAACAGGTGAAATGTTGGCGAAACGTAAAATCTCTATCAAAATTCCAGCAGGTGTAGATAGTGGTTCCCGCTTACGCGTTGCTAATGAAGGTGAACCTGGTATCTTAGGCGGTCCAAAAGGTGATCTTTACGTATATATCTTCGTTCGTCCTCATAAGGAATTTGAACGAAATGGTAATGACGTTATTAGCCGTGTAAATATTAGCTTTGCTCAAGCTGCATTAGGTGCGACTATACAAGTTAACACCTTAGATGGTAAAGTAGAGTTAAAGATTCCGGAAGGTACTCAAACGGGAACGGCATTCCGCGTAAAGGGCAAAGGTATTCCATATTTGCGTAACCCTAAACAACGGGGTGACCAACATATTGTAGTAACTGTCCAAACGCCTAAGAAGTTGACAGACACTCAACGTGAGTTATTATTACGCTTTGCAAATGAAAGTAACGAAGATGTAAATAACTTACAAGTGAGCAAGAGTCTCTTTGAAAAAATTAAGGACTGTTTGACTAAATGAACAGCTCATGTGAAGGAATGGTTTGTTCCATCACATTCCCTATAAAGGAGCATATATGCAATGGATAGAAGTATCCATTGTCTGTGAAAGAGTAGCCACCGATGAGGTGACTACTCTTTTTGACGATTATGCAGACAATGGAATTATAGAAGAAGATGTTGAAAATCAACCTAATTTAATTAGATTAACAATGTATGCGGATTCATCTTTGGACCCAAATACAATTAAGTCAGATATAGAAAATCGTCTTACAGAGGCTAATATTAGTGTTACATCAATTGATACTACTATATTAGATGAATCTACATGGCTCAATTCTTGGCAGCAATATATTGAACCTACAGAAATTCTACCGAATTTAATTATTAAACCAGCTTGGCAAGAATACGATAATGTGGATCACAAAACTATTATTGAAATCGATTCAGATATTTCCTTTGGTACTGGATCCCATGAGACTACACGGACTTGTGCAGAGTTATTGAAATCTTATAGTGAATCTATGGATCTTGATACAGTTACTTGTTTAGATATTGGTACAGGTACTGGTATCCTTTTATTAGTAGCAGCACATTTAGGCATTAAACATTTAGTTGGTATTGATATTGAAGAGTATGCTGCAAATCAAGCGCGTATTAACTGTGAGAATAATCATGTTTCATCTGAAATAATTTGTGGTAATTTGGATAGTGATTTCAATGGTACTGCTCAAATAATATTAGCGAACCTAACAGTAGATCCTCTTAAAATACTATTACCTCAAATTGGTAAGAAACTGGATGATCAAGGCATTTTAATCATTAGTGGTATTATAGATGATCGGTATGATGAAATCATGCCATATATTAAGGCTAATTGGCATATTATTGAGGAGCGCATTGCAGGGCCTTGGCATACATTTGCGCTAGAAAAGCGATGAAAAAGATTTTTATTCCTACACCATTAGGTGAAACCATAGAATTACCAACAGATGTGACACATCATGTGTTACATGTATTTCGTCATAATATGGAGAAACCCATAACTGTTACCGGTAGCGACAATCGGTGTGGTACATATGAAATTACAGAAGAAATAGATGGTAAAGCTCAAGCAAAACTTATTGAATACGTAGAGTCAAATGTATCTTCTTATCGTACTATCCTTGTTCAATCTTTATTAAAAGGTGAAAAGCTGGAATGGGTTCTACAAAAGGCGACAGAGTTAAATGTTGATACAGTCTATCTTGTATCTACCGCTAATTGTGTTACTAAATATGATGACAAGAAATTACAAACAAAGGCTACTCGTTGGGAGAAAATAATGTTAGAAGCAGCTCAACAATGTGGGCGTAATCAACTGCCAACACTTGTAGTGGGGGAAAAACTTTCACAAGTATTAGAAATAGAATCTGATGCATTAAAATTGGTAGCCTATGAAAATGAAGATGGACATACTATTAAAGATGTTCTTTCACAGGTCAACTCTGATGAGTCAATTACAGACATACTAATTTGTATTGGTCCAGAAGGGGGCTATCAAGAGAACGAAATCAATGCTATTATAGAGAGTGGTGGAAATTCAGTTTCTCTTGGTAATACTATTTTGCGTGCTGAAACGGCTGCTATTGGATCATTAGCGATGATTCAATATGAATTAGAACTATAAATTAAACAAGAATAGAGAGGTGCAATGAAAACCGTTGCGTTTACAACCTTAGGGTGTCGTGTCAATCAATATGATACAGATGCCATGAAAGGTTTATTTTTACAAAATAATTACGAAGCTGTAGACTTCGATGAAAAAGCTGATATATATGTAATCAATACATGTTCTGTAACGAATATGGGGGAAAAGAAATCCCGTCAATTGATTCGCAAAGCGAAGCGTCAAAACGAAGATGCCTATGTGATTGTAACTGGTTGTTATGCTCAGCTTGATCCAGATGCAATTGCTGCTATCGATGGTGTTAATCTCGTTATCGGTACCAATAACCGGTCAAAAATCGTTGAGCTCGTAGAACAATTGGAATCTACAGAGCGTCAAATCAATGCTGTACGGGATATCATGAACGAATCCAACTTTGAAGAAATGCCATTATATGGTAATGAATCTGATAAAGCTCGTGCATTCATGAAAATTCAAGAAGGTTGTAATAACTACTGTGCCTTTTGTATCATTCCTTATACTCGAGGAAAATTAAAATCTCGTAAAGTTGATGATATTGTACAAGAAGCAAAACGATTAGTAGAACATGGATTCCATGAAATCGTATTAACCGGTATTCATTTGGGAAATTACGGCGTTGAATTGCCAGGTCGTCCTACATTAGCCGATGTAGTCAAAGCCTTATTAGAGATTCCTGATTTATACCGCATTCGTTTCGGTTCCATTGAATCTGTAGAAGTTTCTGATGAGTTAGTAGAATTAATGGCTACTAATAAACGTGTTTGTCCACATTTGCATTTACCTCTACAAGCCGGTTCTGATCATGTATTAAAGTTGATGAAACGCCATTATACATTGCAAGAATATAAAGACTTGATTACAAGTTTACGTTCTCGTATTAAGGATTTATCAATTACCACTGATATCATTGCAGGATTCCCGCAAGAAACAGATGAAGACTTTGAAGAAACCTTAAATACAGTTCGTGACATTGGATTTACCCATATTCATGCCTTCCCATACTCTATTCGTGAAGGCACACCTGCAGCTACTATGCCAGATCAAGTACCAGAAGCTGTAAAGAAAACCCGTGTAGCACTTTTGAATGGGCTTAGCCAATCTGGCTATGAAGCATACGCAAAATCTCGCATTGGTAAGCCTGGTGAGATTCTCATCGAAAAGGAAGAGAATGGATACTACATGGGCTTAACAAATGAGTATGTAAATGGTAAAGTTAAATCTGATGGGACACATAAAATTGGTGATCTCATTGGTGGTACTGTTGTAGGTTTAGAAGATAATTATTTGATTATTGAATAAGGAGTTATAGTATGAGTGACTGCATTTTCTGTAAAATTATCAATGGCGAAATTCCATCTAAAAAAGTGTTAGAAAACGATAAATTCTATGCATTTCATGATATTGAACCAGTGAAAAAAGTACATGTTTTAATTGTACCTAAAAACCATGTTTCCAATATTGCTCATCTTAACGAAAATAATGAAGACTATGTAGAAGGTTTATTGCCATTCGTTCGTGATGTAGCTAAAGAACTTGGTATTTCTAAAGATGGTTATCGTTTGATTTTTAATACTGGTAAAAAAGCTGGTCAAACTGTATTCCATATGCATGCTCATCTCTTAGGTGGCGAAGAAATGGGATGGCCAGAAGCTTAATATTAGGTATATTGTATTCTTTTTATAATACTTATTAAAATTCCTATAAAATATACCGGAAAATATTGACAACATCTATACCTATACATATAATATTATATGTGCGTATGTAAATTATCAGCACTTCCCGAGATTATTTTTGGAGGGAGGGATATAGATGTCTGAAATCAAAGTCGGTAAAAACGAAACGCTTGAAAGTGCTCTTCGTCGATTCAAACGCTCCTGCCAAAAAGCGGGTGTTTTGTCTGAAGTAAGAAAACGCGAACACTACGAAAAACCAAGCGTAAAAAGAAAGAAAAAATCTGAAGCAGCAAGAAAACGCAAATTCAGAGCATAAGATGATTACCCTAATTCTGCCTTTTCATGGCTTTATGAAATCCAGAATTAGGGTTTCTTTATTATATACATAAGGAGGAAATATGAGTTTAAAAGATCAATTAAAAGAAGATATGAAAGCTGCTATGAAAGCACGCGAAGAAGGTAAAACTGCGCTTTCTGTAATTCGAATGGTTAATAGTGCTATTAAGAATACAGAAATCAATGATAAAGTTGAGCTTGATGATAATGGTATTCTTGGTATTTTGGCAAAAGAAATGAAAACTCGCCAAGACTCCTTAACTGAATTTGAAAAAGCGGGCCGTGAAGATTTAATCGCTCATGTAAAAGAAGAAATGGCTGTACTACAAAAATATTTGCCAGCTCAAATGAGTGAAGATGAAATTCGTACAGTTGTTAAAGAGGCTATTGCTGCCTGTGGCGATGCTGTAAATATGGGTAATGTTATGAAACATGTAATGCCTAAAACAAAAGGCCGTGCGGATGGCAAGGTAGTTAATAATATCGTTAAAGAGTTACTTGGTTAATTTATTGTAAAATAGTCAAGTAAATGCTTTATATAGTTAGTATGTTCAATTTATTAAAATAGAATTCTTAAACTTATAATTAAGAGAATTATGAAATTCTATAGAAAGTTATTGACATATATTTTCACTATATGATATTATGAATTCAACAAAATAATTGGTCAACGAAGACTCCACTTTAGATATATAGAATATATATCTATTTGTTGGAGTCTTTTTATTTTTAGGAGGAACCATTATGACAAATACTAAAGATTTATTGTATTATATTCCAGCTGGTCAATATGGTAAGGAAGGCGTTCTTGCGCTATTAGAACAACATCCAGAAATTAAATTCGTATCTCTTGTAGGTATCGATTTAGCTGGTAATGATACAGATGAAAAAATCCCTATGTCAGCATTCTTTGATGATTATGAAGCATTCTTCGAAGGTCGTGCTGTTCAAACAGATGGTTCTTCTGTAGTACTTACAAATATTGCAACATTGAATAATGCACGTGTTGATATGTGGGGCGATCCAAGTGTAAACTGGTTCGTTGATTATAACTATGAAAATATAGATGAAGCAACAGGTTTACCAACTGGTACACTTCGTATTCCTGCATTCTTGATGCATAACTATCGTTATGTTGATTCTCGTTCTATCTTAAAAAATAGCTGTGACTATGTTCGTGCAGAATTATTATCTTTGATTAAAGAACATGGTTTACCTGGTATGCCTCATGTGAAATCTGATGATGTTGTAGATATTATCTTCACATCTGCTACTGAATTGGAATTCTGGGTAAAAACTCCATCTAGAACAGTTACTAAAAAAGAATTATCCGTATCCCAAAAATTACAAGAACAATACTGGCAACGTACTCATGGTACAGTTCGTACTGCATTAGAACAAGCGGTAGAACGTCTTGATCAATATGGTATGGAAGCAGAAATGGGCCATAAAGAAGTAGGTGGCGTTAAAGCTAAACTTGATGAAGATGGTCATGAAGCAGTAGTATTAGAACAATTGGAAATCGACTGGAAATTCTCTGGTAACCCATTACAAACAGCAGATAACGAATTACAAGCTCGTATTATCGTTCGTGAAGTATTCCGTGAAAACGGTCTTGATGTAACATTCAATGCGAAACCTATTATTGGTGTAGCTGGTTCTGGCGAACATACACACTTTGGTGTTATGGCTAAATTAAAATCTGGTAAACTTGTTAACTTGTTCAGCCCAGAAGATATGCGTAAAGAATCTGCTAGCTCCTTAGGTATTGGTGCAATCATGGGTCTATTGAAACACTACGAAGCAATCAATCCATTCATTAGCTCCACAACAGACTCCTTAAATCGTTTGAAACCTGGTTTCGAAGCACCAGTATGTATCGTTACATCCTTAGGTACTGATCCTTCTGAACCTAGCCGTAACCGTACCATCCTTTGTGGTTTGATTCGCGATATCGATAATCCTATGGCTACACGCTATGAATTGCGTTCTCCAAACCCTTACACAAACACATATACTGCATTAGCATTGATCTTCATCTCTGCATTTGATGGTATGAAATATGCTATTACATCTGGTAAAACACAAGCTCAATTGGAAGCAGAACTTTCTAAAGAAGTTGGTGAACCAGCTGAATACCTTGCTACAAATCGTGCATACCGTACAGAAAAAGATGTATTCGATGATTTCACTCAAGAAGAACGTAATCAAATGTTTGGTATTGCACCAGCTACTGTATGGGAAAATATTAAAGGTTACCAAAACAATCCTGAATTAGTTGAAACATTGGCTCAAGGTAATGCATTTGCTAAAGACTTGATGGATTCCTTCATTGCATCTATTTTGAAACGTTGGAAACTTGTATTGGCTCACCGTTTGATTCCTAATAATCTTGATACTGTTCGTAAAATGGTAGCTATTCATACTGATAGCCGTAATAGTGTAGATGATAAACGTTTTGCAGAAGTTAACGATTTACGTTTCTATCTTGCTAAAGATAGTGATGATCGCAAATCCTTGTTCACTCGATTAATCGATGCACTTAATGACGGTGAATATGACTTAGCATCTCAATTACAAATTGAAATGAACGATAAAATGGAAGAATTAGAAGCTAAATATGCTAACTATGCAAAAAATATCTTCTAATATTGGTTGATTTTATTGCTCAAAAAGGGCTCCTACATTCGTAGGAGCCCTTTTATTCATATTAATTTTTCATAAGTTAGTCGTTAAAGCAATTACTCGTTATGTCCTATAAACTTTTCTACTAATACTAAACTACATACGAGTACAAAAATCGCAACGGACCAAATTAAATTATCAAATGCAGATTCATGGTCAATAATTAGAAGTCTTACAATTGCTGTAATCCCAATATACAAAAAGAAATCAAGAGGGAAGTGGAAATTATTTTTAAAGTATTTTACAATGAGTGCAATAAACTCAAAGTATAGGAAGAAGGTAATTAGTTCTTCAATTACTAAAGAATATGTACTATACCCTTGAATATTTGCCCACGTAATATAGCCAAGACTAATTAATGTATTGATAAGAGCAATACAAAGTGCAATGCCTACGCCTATAAGTGCAATATTTTTTATCGTTAATAATAGTTTAGATATACGAATCCACATATATAATTCACCTATAATAAAACTTTAAATACTATACCACATAAAAAAGACCGTACACCGTACGGTCTTTTTTCGATTACACCACAGTATAATGAACAAAATATCTAAGAATTAGATATCAGCTTTAATTGCTTCTAATGCAGCATCGAAGTTAACTGCTTGAGTTACTTCAGGTACATATTCAACATAAGTAACTTTGTCTTCTTTGTTGATTACTACTACGCCACGAGTCAAAAGACGAAGTTCTTCGATCAAGAAACCATAGTTTTCACCGAAGGAAGCATCTTTGTGGTCGGATAAAGTAATAACTTTATCAACGCCAGCAGCGCCACACCAACGTTTTTGAGCGAAAGGCAAGTCCATAGAAATTGTCAATACTACAACATCATCAGAAAGTGCAGTAGCATCTTGGTTGAACCAACGAGTTTGAGCGTCACAAACGCCTGTATCAAGGGAAGGAACAACGGAGATAACTTTTACTTTACCTTCGAAATCTTTTAATGTTTTAGGTTGTAAGTCGTTGCTTAAAACTGTGAAGTCAGGAGCTTGTTGACCTACTTTAACTTCTGGACCAACCAATGTGATAGGGCCACCTGCAAATGTTACTACGCCAGTACGTTTTTCCATGTTGTATTCCTCCTAAGAGTTTTAATTCTAATGTTCGTAAGGATACGTTTTGTATCTATGCATAGTATAACACTTACATTACCATAAGTAAACTAAAAAATTCGATATAGTGTTATTATAGATTATAAAAATTATATTATTGGTAACTACTAATGAGAGAATATTGTAATAAACTACATTATATACGTATAGGTGTATTAAGATATATGAAAAAAATGTGTATACTATAAGGAGTATATTTAAATAATGATAATCCTGTAATATAGAAATTTAACTGAGAGGTCCTATGAAACCTATAGAGCTATTTATGCAGTTTTTCCGCCGAGAAGGCTGGGTGTATGCCATCGGATTAACTATGCTAATTGCTATTGATATAGCATTTTTATTTGTACCCCAATTTATTGGTAATGCCATCGATA
>NZ_CALJSP010000088.1:0-1526 GCF_937975875.1 Veillonella dispar
GCTGATGAAGAAACTAATATTCCTTTTCTTGACATTGCTGATTGTATGAAATCTATAAGGAAAGGAGGATATATGCCATCTGAAGAATTACTAGAGAAGGTTAGTCATTTGCCGACTACGCCCGGTGTGTATTTATGGCGTGATCAGTACAACCGCATCATCTATGTAGGTAAGGCTATTAACTTACGTAATCGCGTGCGTTCTTATGTGCGTAATGATGCGAACCGAGCTCCTAAGGTTGCGGCTATGATGAAGCGTGCAGTCGATGTAGAGATTATCCAAACAAAGACAGAGATGGAAGCTCTCATATTAGAGAATACGCTTATTAAGGAGCACGAGCCTAAATACAATATTCGGCTCCGCGATGATAAGACCTATCCGTATGTGAAAATCTCCGTGCAAGAGGACTATCCTCGCGTATATATGACACGTCGCCTTGAACGGGATGGGGCAAAGTACTTTGGTCCTTTCACGGATGTTACATCGGTCCATGTAGTATTGAAATTGATACGCCAGTACTACCCGCTGCGCACATGTAAGTCTATGAAGGTAGAACGCCCATGTTTGCAATATCATATGCACTATTGTGAGGCACCGTGCTTTAACAAAATATCTATACCGGACTATCGGAAATACATCGATGAAATCATAGAGCTCTTTGAAGGTAAGCCTATACCATTGTTGAAGGAAATTAAAGAGAAGATGGAACTAGCTGCAGAAGATTTACGCTTTGAAGATGCAGCACGGTATCGAGATCAGTTGAGTAGCATTGAAAAAATACAAGAAAAGCAACGGATGGTTACACAACGAGGCGATTTAGATGTATTAGGGATTGCTGTTGATACATCTATGGCCTGTGTACAGCTACTATTCATCCGCGGTGGACGACTACTAGGTCGTGAGAACTACTTTGTTCAACACGATGGAGACAGTCCAGAAACGATCATGACGGACTTTATCAAGCAATACTATGGGGATACGAACTTCATTCCGAAGGAATTATTATTACCGATGGATAGTTCTGATAGAGACTTATTGAGTGAATGGTTTACACAACTCAAAGGTCAGAATGTAGAGGTATCTGTGCCTCAGCGTGGCTATAAGATGGACATGATCAAGATGGCCCATGAGAATGCAGAAACCTTCCTTGAAGAACGCCGTCGTCAATGGCAGTACCAAATCGATAAGACTGGTGGGGCCGTTAAAAAATTGGCTGAAGTTTTAGACTTGCCACGATTACCAGAACGTATGGAATGTTTCGATATTTCCCATACGCAAGGGTCTGAAACTGTTGCGTCTATGGTTGTCTTTGAAGGTGGTAAGCCGGCGAAGAAGGAATATCGTCGCTTTAAACTGAAGACTACACAAGGTAAGCCGGATGACTTCAAATCCATGGCAGAAATCATGGAGCGCCGCTACGGTAATGAAACAGATTGGCCTATGCCTGACCTTATTATCATCGATGGTGGTAAAGGGCAGCTCAACGCAGCATTGCCGTTAATACGCGCCGTAGGTGTTACAGATGT
>NZ_CALJSP010000089.1:0-5143 GCF_937975875.1 Veillonella dispar
TAAAGAATGGGTTGAATGGGATAACCCATATGATGTTGGTATGACTGGCCTTTTAGGCTATACATCTGGGTATCGTGCTATCGAACAATGCGATACTCTGGTAATGCTTGGTACAGACTTCCCTTATCGTCCATTCTATCCAGAAAATGCGAAAGTTATTCAAGTGGATAGAGATCCTAGTGCTTTAGGTCGTCGTGTTCCTCTTACACAAGGTATTATTGGTACTGTAAAAGATACGTTAAAAGAATTATTACCTCTTGTTAGTCAACGCGGTGATACTGAATTCATCGACACTGTACGCAAAGCATATGCTAAATTTAGAGGCGACTTAGATAGCTATGCTGTAGCTGAACCAGATGGTGTAGCAATTCACCCTCAATACTTTGTAAACCGTCTTAATAAATTAGCTGCTGAAGATGCTATCTTTACCTTTGACGTAGGTACACCAGTAATTTGGACTGCTCGTCATTTAAAAACAAATGGTAAACGTCGCATCTTAGGCTCTTATAATCACGGCTCTATGGCCAATGCTATGATGCATGCCATCGGTGCTCAAAATGCATGTCCTAATCGTCAAGTTATCTCCCTTTCCGGTGATGGTGGCTTCACAATGATGATGGGTGAAATGTTAACATTAAAACAACTTAACTTACCTGTTAAAATCTTTGTGTTTAACAACGAAGAACTCAGCTTCATCGCCATGGAAATGAAAGCCTCTGGCTACTTAGACTATGCTACGGACTTCGTAAATCCAGACTTTGGTAAACTTGCGGAAGCAGCTGGCATTAAAGGTGTAAGCATTCAAAACTCTAGCGAAGTAGACGAAAAAATCATGGAAGCTCTCAACCATAATGGCCCAGTCATCGTTAATGTTCGCGTAGATAAACAAGAACTTGCTATGCCACCTAAAATTGCGTACCAACAAGCTAAAGGCTTTAGCAAATACTTGATCAATGCCATCCTTGATGGCCGTGGTACAGAACTTAAAGAAATGGCCAAAACAAACTGGATGAAATATAAATCTCTATACTAAAAATCTGCCAATTTACAAAACCTGCCAAAATAAATAAACTGCAAAACTTTCAAAAAGAGGAGTCATCATTTGATGACTCCTCTTTTTTACTTAAATTTAATTATATACTGTTATAAAACCTTCAGTCCATCCTCTAAGATTAAGTGTAATAGGATCGATACCTAAACACTCTAATCCATATACTTTAAATATATCCCAGGTCTTATACCAAGCTAATGCCTCCTCTGCATATTCTAAAGTGCTAAATAATCCCACGTATCCAGAAGAAGTATAATTAGCATCTAAATCATAATCATACCAAACACCATAAATTTTGTTATTTACTATTTCATAGTTAATCTCCTCACCTAAATGAGCACAGTCATTTAAATAGTGAGTTGTTATAGAAAAGGAATCATCATTTAACTCAGAAAATCCAGACAATATTTTAGACTCAGCTAGAGCCGTTTCGGCTAAAGATAGCTTAGAGAAAAAACCTAAGCAAAAATACTCTGTATAAGGTAACTTCTCATTCCTTTTATAATGTGCTACAGCTTCATATATTGGAACTCTCATAATTCACCAACTTGCTATAATATAAACACAATAAATATCATACTTTAATTATTTTTATCTATAGTAATCGTCCTCGTAATCGTCTTTATATCGTATTGCATCGAGATCTGATGGAGATAATACATTTCCCTCTTCATCAACATATTCTCGGAATTCGTTAAAATATACACCTGGAATATCGGATTCTTCTAATTCAGGTACATCCTCATGCTCAATATCCCAAAATTCAATCTCTACAGATTGATTTTTGTTTTTATCCATCATTTCCTAACACTCCCTTTATTAGAGCACTCTATTTAAATACAAACCAATGTAACATTATTTTAGCAAAATATACAAAAATAAGCACTATAGCCCATTTGGGATATAGTGCTTATTTTATATGTAAGTCTTATCTTGTATTTTATTATGCTCCAAAGAGTGACATTTGTTCGTCTTCAGGTAGTTCACCACAGCATTTGAGTTCTTTCATAAGATCAATGATGGTATTAGATACCTTACAACGACGTTGCAAGTCTTTTAGAGATGTAAACGGCCGTTCTTCTCGTTCAGCAACGATAGCATCAGCTACAGTTTCACCCAAGGAATCAATAGCTAAGAATGGCGGCAATAATGCACCATCTTTAATGCTAAAACGTCTTGCTTCGGAGTGCTGGATATCTACATTGATAAAACGATAGCCCCTTTGATACATTTCCATAGATACTTCTAATGCGTTCATAAGATCCTTATCTTTAGGACTGGCAGCGCGATCGAGAGCCTTAATACGGTTAAACTCAGTCATTTGAGTTTTAAGGTCCCCTGTCATAATGCGTAAGTCAAAGGCCTTTGCACGAATGGAGAAGTATGCCGCATAGAATGCCAATGGATGATATACCTTAAACCACGCAATACGGAATGCCATCATTACATAGGCAACCGCATGGGCCCGTGGGAATAGATAGGAAATCTTTTTACAAGATTCAATAAACCATTCAGGAATATTATTTTCACGCATTTCTGCTTCAAATTCCGTCGTAGCTTGCCCTTGTTTATTTCGTTTTTCAATGCCCTTCCCTTTACGCACGTTTTCCATTACGAAGAAACTATGCTTTCTATCCATGCCGCGATGGATCAAGAAGTTCATTACGTCGTCACGGGTAGAAATAGCTTCGTTCAATTTACAAGTACCATTTTTAATAAGGTCTTGGGCATTGTCGAGCCATACGTTTGTACCATGAGAGAAACCAGAGATACGAACTAAGTCAGAGAATGTTTGCGGACGAGAGTCTTCAAGCATGCCCCGTACAAACTTCGTACCACATTCTGGTACAGCCAAGCTGGCTACTTGGTCACCTTGTAGTTGTTCCGGTGTTAAACCAATCCCCTCTGTAGAAGAGAATAAGCTCAATGTTTTTGGATCATCAAATGGTATAGTCTTTGCATCTATACCAGTCAAATCCTCTAGCATACGAATGATAGTAGGATCATCATGGCCCAGAATATCAAGCTTAGTCATACGACCTTCAATAGAGTGATAGTCAAAGTGTGTCGTTAATACGCCACTTTCCTTCTTATTCGCAGGATGCTGTATAGGTGTAAAGTGATGCACATCCATATCGCGAGGACAAACCATGATACCACCAGGATGTTGTCCTGTTGTATTCTTTACATTCGTAAAGCCTTTTGCCAAATGTTCAAAGAAACCACTGCGAGCTTGAATGTCTCTAATTTCAGCGTACTTTTTAACATAACCAAATGCCGTTTTATCAGCGATAGTACCGATGGTACCAGCTTTAAATACATTGTCACGACCAAATAGTTCTTCCGTATATTTGTGAGCTTTTGCTTGGTAATCACCAGAGAAGTTAAGGTCGATATCTGGAACCTTATCACCTTCGAAACCAAGGAAGATAGCAAACGGAATATCATGACCATTTGTTTGTAACGCATGACCACATTCAGGACAATCTTTACGAGGTAAGTCAAAACCACCTGCATATTCACCTTTTTCAAAAAATTCTGAATATTTACAGTTAGGACATACATAATGCGGCGGTAATGGGTTTACCTCTGTAATCTCAGACATGGTAGCTGCAAAAGAAGAACCTACCGAACCACGAGAACCTACAAGATACCCATCATCAAGAGATTTTTTTACTAGTTTATGAGCTATGTAATACAATACGCCATAACCATTAGAAATAATACAATCCAATTCATAGTCTAGACGTTCTTGTACTACGCGAGGCAATGGATCACCATAAATGGCTTTCGCATTTCTATAACACATTTCTGTGAAAGCTTCATCAGCGCCTTCGATCTCTGGAGAATATGTGCCGTCTGGAACTGGTTTGATATCTTCGATGCTATCATTAATAGCACGAGTATTAGTAACTACTACTTCATAGGCCTTTTCTTCACTTAAATAAGGGAAGGATGCCAACATTTCATCTGTAGTACGCAAGTGCAAATCTGGTTGTTCATCCGCATCTGGATACCCACATGCAGTTAACATAATTTCACGATATATCTTTTCTTCTGGTGTTAAATAATGAACGTCACAAGTAGCACATACCGGTTTGTTTAAAGCTTCCCCTAATTCGATAACTGTTTTATTCATGTCGATAAGAGCTTGCTCATCTGGCATGAGTCCTTTACGAACCAAGAACATATTGTTCGTATGTGGTTGGATTTCAAGATAATCATAGAAGGATGCTACTTGTAGTAGCTCTTCCTTTGTGGCACCGCGAACGATGGACTGCATAAGTTCCCCAGCTTCACAGGCAGATCCAATAATTATACCTTCACGATGTTCTTCAATAACAGAACGAGGTAAACGAGGACGAACCTTATAATGTTCTAAGTGGGATATAGAAATCATCTTATAGAGGTTTCGTAGACCTACCATATTTTTTGCTAACAAGATAATATGATAACGTTTGTCTTTTTCTTTTTTCTTCTTTTTATCTACTACAGGCTCTTCATCACGCGTTACTGTCTCATCTTCAATAAGATAACCCTCTACACCGTAGATAACCTTAACGCCCAACTCTTTACCAAGAGCTTGAGCCTCAGGGAAGGCTTGTACTACGCCATGGTCTGTAATAGCTACTGCAGGATGGCCCCATTTTTTTACAGTTTTGAATAGATCCTTAACAGATACAAGAGCATCCTTATCACTCATTTTTGTATGTAAATGAAGCTCTACGCGGGAGTCTGGTCGATTTTCTGTACGTTCCACGCTCGTAGTTTCCACAGCCTCGATACTTCGAATAGATAAGATATAATCCTTATCAAATCGATCATCAAAGCTTACGCTACCTTGTACCCGAACGCGTTGTAAGCCTTTTAGCTGTTTAAGTAAGGCATCCCCTTCTTCAGGACTGTTTGTAAACTTGATAAATTTAATACTATTTGTATCATCTACGATACTGCCGTTAACAATACTTTTACCAGTCTTAGTATCCCGTTTATCTAAGCCTACAAATACACCTTCAAAGATGACGCTTGGCGTATCTAAGGTGCCCATGATCTTAGAGGTAACCCCTTCAATTTTAGGTCCTAAAATCATGC